>CALAUH010000135.1 GCA_937892225.1 uncultured Treponema sp. | reverse complement strand
CAGGGTAAAAAATATGTTTACATCACATTCTATTCTAAAGAACAGATTGATGCAGAAGCTCCTTTATCTATAACTCCTGCTCCAGACAGTATAATTCGTGTTTATTTTGATCATAAAAAACTTGATAAGAAAATTAAAGTAAAAGCACAGGAATTAACAACTCCAGAACGTACAGGATTTACTGTAGTAGAATGGGGCGGAAAACGCTATAAATGAAATTAATTTTTCAGAAACTTCCATCAAAACTGGTGGAAGTTTTATTTTCTTTTGCCATTGTTTTTTATATTTTAATCAGTTTCTCTTGCAGAAAAAAAGATGTTGAAATAGTTCAACAGGAAAATACTTTTGGAATTGCAAAATACATGTATTATGAAGATGTAGCAATGTGGAATCATATTTTTAATGAAACACAGCCTTATGTAATTCCAGAAGATGTTTCTCCGGTTTCTGTAATGATTCCTCATCACGATATTACAACTCAAAAACAGAACAGTTTTTATAAAGCAGTTGCAAAAGAAATTCAGCCTTCTGTGATTGTGATTGTAGCTCCAGATCATTTTGAATGTGGAAAGAATCTAATCACAATGCCGGAATCTACAGTTTTTACATCTCCAGAAGGTGATTTAGAAATTGATTATTCTTTAATAAATTCAATAAGCCAAAACGAACAGTTAAAAAATAACATCAGTCTTCAGGATGATTTATGGTTTAATGAACACGGAATTTTTACACATACACCTTTTTTAAAACATTATTTTCCTGATTCAAAAATAATTCCGGTTTTAGTAAAGATGCTTTCGACAGAAGAAGAATTTGAATGTTTTAATAAATTCGGTCAGGTTTTGTCAGAAGTTTTGCCGGAAGATTCTTTTTTAATTGCGTCTGTTGACTGTTCTCACTATCAAATTCCAGAAATTACAGAATTACACGATGATGTAACTTATAATACAATACAAAATTTAGAAGATCCTCGTTATGCAGAAATTGACAGTCCTGAAAGTGTACAGGTTTTGTATTCTTATAATAAATGCCGAAATGCAGAAATTCCAGTTTTAATTCATCATACGGCAACTTTTGATTTTATTCCTCAGGAAATGATAGAATCTACATCACATTTGTACTGGACTTTTTATGATGAAAAAGTAAATCCTAAATTAAATGATTTTTATGATAAAGTTGCAAAAACAAATCAGCGTTATAGAAAAGATGATAAAAATAAAAAAGCACAGACTATTTTAATTACCGGAAGTGGTAAAACGGGTGCTGGAATTCGAGAAACCTGGATTTGGGACAGATATAATACTTCTAAAAATCCAGCAGAAATTTTATTAAAAAATGCAGCCGGTAAAGAAGCAAGATTTTTTTACGGTTTTGATGCATTGATTTTTGACCCAGAAGTAAATACAAAATATGAAAGAAAAATTCATAATACTACATTAATCGTTGAAACAATAAACCAGTCTGATTTTGAAAAAAATCTTTTATTAAAAAAAGAATCAGCTGAACAAACTATTCGGGTTTTGGAAATAGTTTTAGAAGCAGATAAAATCCTTCCGGAAGAAAATAAAATTGAACAGATGATGAAAAATTATGATGTAATTGTTTTCCGTGATGATGAAGGAATTATAGATGCAACATTGTTTTATAAAGATGATTTAGGAAACGTTCAAAAGGTAAATCTTGGTATTTGTCATGGAAAGGGTAGTATAAAAGGTTCAGTTGCAATTTTAAATTATCAGAATGATAAAGTCGGACTTTCAGTTTTTGAATATCAAAGTGATGATGGAATAATACCGGCAATACACCAGTTTATTCCAGAAGAATAATTTTATAAAATCATTCTTCTTCATCAACTTCTTCGTATTCTTCTGTTGGTTCTGATTTTTTAGGTTCAGGTTTATTTTCAATAACAATCTTCTTTTTCTTTTTAGACTGCTTTTTTCTGTAGTTAACGATTTTGTATGTAATATCAATTACAATCAGCATTGCTACAGTTGTTATAATTACATGAGGATCTTTTAAAACCTTTAAAAATATATCAATAAAAGAATCTAAATCTATCATATAAAAATTATCGGTAATTTTATAAAAAAAATTCCTTTTTTTGTAAAAAATAAACATAACTTTTATATGGAAAATGAAAATAATTTTTTTAATCTCGAAAATGATGATTTAATCGAAAAAACTGCTGTAGAAAAATTTGGAATAAAATATCTTTTTCCATGGCAGCGTCTTGTTATTGCAAATATTCTGGAGGCAAATGAATATTTTAAATATGAACAGAAACTGTCTGAAGAAGAAAGAAAACTTTTTGAAGAAGATAATTCTGATTCTTTTTGTCTTGGAAAACAGATTGTTCTGTTACCGACTGGAGCTGGAAAATCAATGTGTTTTCAGGTTCCTGCACTTTTTTTTGACGGACCGACTTTAGTTATTTATCCGCTTCTTGCTTTAATGTCTGATCAGGAACGCAGAATGAATGATGCAGGTTTAGAATGTGTTGTTTTAAAAGGCGGGCAGTCTGAAAGTGAAAGAGCAGAAGTTTTTACAAAAATTAAAAATGGTGCAAAAATAATTCTTGCTAATCCAGAAGTATTAACATCACAATATTTATTGAACAGATTAAAAATTGTTAACATAAAACATATTGCAATTGATGAAGCTCATTGTGTTTCTGAATGGGGAAAATCTTTTAGACCTTCTTATTTACAGCTTGATAATGTTATAAAAACAATTAATCCTCCTGTTATTACTGCTTTTACTGCAACTGCATCAACACAGGTTTTGGAAAATATCAGTGATATTTTATTTAATGGAGAAGCGCATGTTGTAAGAAGCGAAAGTGACAGACCGAACATTCACTATTTTGTACGATATGCTTCTGCAAAAAAGAAAGAAATCCTGTTACTTGCAAATAAGGAATTAAAACCAATGATAATTTTCTGTGGAACAAGAAGAAAGGCAGAAGATATGGCTCAGGAATTGAATGTATGTTTTGGAAAAGGAACTTCTTTATTTTATCATGCAGGATTAGAACGACAGGAAAAGAAAAATGTAGAAGAATGGTTTTATCAAAGTAAAAATGGAATTTTATGTGCAACATGTGCCTATGGTATGGGAGTAGATAAAAAAGATATTAGAACTGTAATTCATTTAGAACCTCCACAAACTGCAGAAGCATATATTCAGGAAGCCGGAAGGGGTGGAAGAGACGGCAGTATTGCAAAAGCGATTTTACTTTGGAGTTTAGAGGATTCGCTTGTTTTTAATAAATATAAAAAAGATTCAAGACAGTATTATATAAAAGAATTTGCAGAAACAGAAAATTGCCGTCGTCAGGTATTGCTGGATGCTCTTGCCGGAGAACAGGCTGTATGCAGTGGATGTGACAATTGTATTAATAAAGAAAAAGACAGACAGCTGGAAAAACTGCGTGGAGTTAAGAAGATAAAATATTTAAATGATTTAAAAAAAGAAAAGTATGTTGCAGATTGGAAAATGACATATTCTATTATTAAAAAAAGTAAAAATTATTATTCAGAGCAGGATATAGAAAATAAAATTTTTACAGATATGAACAAAAGATATAATCATTATCTTGGTAAAAATATCTGGACACACAAAGACAGTGAAGAAGTTCTTACACAATTAAAAGAATGCGGAAAAATTCAATTTTCAGGCTTTCTCTGGAAAGACAGATTAAAATCAAAAAAAGAAAATTAATCCATGATTGTAATTTCTACACGTCTGTTTCTCTGTCTTCCTTCTTCTGTGTTGTTTGATGCAACTGGTTCTGTAGAACCTTTCCCCTGTGTAAAAATATGTTTTTTATCACGGACGCCTAAATCTATTAAATAAGAAGCGACACTTTGGGCACGTTCTTCAGATAATTTTTGTCTTGCACCTACTGTTCCTCTTGCAGCACAATGACCTGTGATTAATAAATCGTTCTTGTATTCTTTTAAGATATCTGCAATTTTTTGAAGTTTAATCTTTTCTGAATCAAGAAGAATGTCTGAATCAGGTTCGAACTGTATATTTTCAATACTGATTGTTAATCCTTTTTCTGATTTTGTAATGTTGATATTATCAAGGTCTTGAATTGCAGATTGAATTTCGTTTAAAGCATCATCATTGTTTACAGATTTGTATTCTGTAACTTCGCCATGTGCTTTACCGTAAAATTCATATTTGTTGTTGTAAATATCATAAAATAAAATCTGGAATTCTTCTGTGTAATGGTCAATGTTTCCAAGTTTGTTGTCCCACCAGATTTGTTCTTTACAGACTCCGGCAGTTCTTGCATAAAGTTGTCCTTTATTTATATTTATCTGACTGTTTTTCTGAAAAAACTGGTATTCAACTTCGATTAAGTGTAAAGTTTTACCGTCGATAACTTCATCTTTAACGTATGTGTAATTAACTGTAAAAGGAACTGTAATTGCGGTAGTCATTTTAAAAAGTTCTTTAAAATCGTGAACTTCTTTTCCGTTTGCAGTCCATTTTGCACCTGGAGTTATTTTATAATCAGGAAAAGAAGGAACAGATTGAACTGTCGGTAAAAAAGCATTGTCAGATTTTGTAATTATTCCGCTTTTAGTTCGCATTGTTGTTACATAATCTTCTTCTCCCCATGTAAGATGATTTTTACTTCCGTTCATTAAAGTGTTTTGTGTAGTCATATAAGTCGTATATAATTCTGCACTTCCATTTTCATTTTTTTCTTGAACAGTAGTAGAAATACGATTAATAAATTGTGTTGTATTGATTAATTCACCGTTAAAATATGCTTCTTCGTTAACTTCAGAGGTGTGGAGTAGAGAATCACCTTTTTCCTGTCTGAATTCAAATTTAATTCCATCTTCACAAAAAATTAAAGAATTAAAAATTAATAAAGTTAATAATGATGATAAAATCTTTTTCATATATTCTCCATATGATTATTATTGCAATTATCGGTAAAAAAAATAATAATTACAATATGAATCAAATATTAAACAAATACCCTTATCTTTTGTTACTTTTAATTATTCTTGTTTTTGTATTGCTTCTTTTATTGATTATACAAAGAATAAGATTTTCTTCAATAATTAAAAAGGTCCGTAGTGATGCAATAAAACGTTCTCGTGCAGTTATTGGCGGACAGATGGCAGAGCAGGTTGCTCCTTTTTTACCTGGCTTTCCATGTAATGCGGCAGATGTTCGTTTTTTAGGTAAACCGGTAGATTTTGTTGGTTTTTGCGGATTAGCAGAAAAAAATCAGGTTGATGAAATTTTATTTATTGAAGTAAAAACCGGAGATTCAAAATTAAGTGAAAGAGAAAAAGAAATTAAACGTGCTGTTAATGAAAAAAGAATCAGATATGTAGAATATGATATATAAAAAAAATCCGGTAGTTCATAAGAAGCTACCGGATTTTTTTACTTATAACAAGTGATTATTCAGAGAAACGAATATCCTGCCATAAAGTATTGTATTTATCCAAACCAAAACCAATATCAAGTTTTAATTCACAAGAATTCATCTGATCTGCTTTGTACATTGGAGTTTTAGTTGTAAACTGTTCAGCTTCTGGAATTACAAAGCATGGGAAACTGAATGCATCAAGGAATTCTGCATAGATTTCTGGGCGATGAATGTAATTAATAAATTCATTTGCCAAATCCTGATGTTTTGAAGTTTTTAAGATACACATACTGTCAAGGTAAGAAGGTCCGCCGTTTTCTGGAATAAAGAAATCAATTGTTTCATCCCATTTTTCTTCTGGAACTTCAGAATAGATAACTTCAGCATATCCCTGACAAAGCCAGAAATCTCCGCTTGCAAATGATTTTCCAAATCCTTCTGCATCGAATTTTACAAGATTAGGCTTCCAGTTGTTGATAATAAGATCTTTTGCTTTTGCAAGTTCATTATCATCAAGTGAGTTTACACTGTATCCAAGATATTTGAGTGCATCACCAAATACTTCACGCATATCATCCATCATTGTTGCATGGTCTTTGAACTGTGTATCAGCAAAAATATTCCAAGAACGTTCATAGTTACCTTCTGCAACTTTTGTTTTGTTTACAGCGATACCTGCAGCACCAAGGTAATATGGAGCGCAATATTTGAATGTTGGGTCGTAATTTGCCATCATCTGTGACAAAAGTGGATTTAATTTAGAATTGTTTGTCATTTTAGACTGATCAAGTTCTGCAAGCATTCCCTGTTCAATCATAATAGAACAAAAATCCTGTGAAGGAATTACGATATCGTAACCTTTAGCACCAGCTTTCAATTTTGCATACATTTCGTCACAAGTAGCGTAACAATCCAATTTTACTTTACAATTAAACTCCTGTTCAAATTGGCGGAGAAGAGAATCCGGAGTGTAATAAGTCCAGTTGTAAAGATAAAGAATATTTTTTTTGGAACAAGAAGTTGTAAAAAGAATGGAAGCCAGAATTGTGGCTGTAATAAGAAATGATTTGAAGTTTTTCAATTGAAAGCTCCTAAAGAATTTTTTTTTTGGTAATACCCCAATTTTTGGTGAATAAAAATTCACTTTAGATTTTATAAGATGTGTTACTCCAACGGAGATACATTTTATAAGATGTGTAAATGTATCATATAAAATGATTTTATGCTATGAGTTTAGAATAAATTAAGCATGGTCAAAACCGAAAGTTCAAGTTCGTAAGAAATTGCATATTTTTTAACGGTCCAAGTTGCAACTAATGTTAAATCAGAATCATTATTCCAAATACCGCTAT
>CALAUH010000134.1 GCA_937892225.1 uncultured Treponema sp. | reverse complement strand
ATTGTACCGTATTCAAACTTCATGAATACCATAGCAAACATCATTACAATTGTAAGAATTGCATAGAAGTTGAAAGGAATTGCTTTACAGAAAAGCTGAATACCATTTTCACCAGTTGTTACGAATCCTGCAACTGCTGCTGCCCAAGAAGAAATTGGAGCAATAATACAAACAGGTGCGGCTGTAGAATCAATAAGATATGATAATTTTTCTTTAGAAACGCCATATTTGTCTGTAACAGGTTTCATTACAGAACCAACTGTCAAACAGTTAAAGTAGTCATCAATGAAAATTAAAATACCAAGAATGATTGTTGCAACCTGAGCTCCAACCTTTGATTTAATGTGTTTTTTAGCCCAGTTACCAAATGCTGCAGAACCACCGGCTCTGTTCATCAGCACAACCATAATTCCTAATAAAACGAGGAAAATTAAAATACCAACGTTAGAAGAATCTGCAAGAGAACCAACAAATCCGTCCTGGAAAACATGAGTCATGAATCCAGTTAAACCAGTTCCTGCATCAATAGAAAAGAAGAAACCGCCAATAGCGATACCAATAAAGAGAGAAGAGTAAACTTCCTTTGTAATAAGAGCCAGTGCAATAGCTACGATTGCTGGCACCAACGACCAAAATGTTCCTGTCATTTTTTAATCCTTTTTTTGTAGTTTTTTAAGATTTAGTTTTTTGCTTTTGTAAAATCAGTTGAAAGAGGGTCTTTAATTCCGTCTTTTTCCAATTTTTCCAATACTTTGATTACATAATCAACAACATCAAGTAATCCGGCTGCAGTGTAAGTTTTGATTTTTTTCAAAGCTTCAATTGCCTGTGCATTTGTCATATCAAACCTCCAATTTTTGATAGAATAATAAAGCCGTGAATCCAGAAAACTTTATTATTCTACTATTATAACATGGGTTTCTTTATAATTCAAAAATAAAGTGATATAATCAAATTATGAGTGAAAAAAAGTCTTGCCAGCCAAATGTTTTGATAATTAATCCTCCGCTTGTGCAGTTAAATACACCATATCCTTCGGGAGCATATCTTTCAGATTTTTTCAAAAAACAAAATTGCAATACCCGCTGGTATGATTTGAGCATTGAGCTTTATTATGAAATTTTTTGTAAAACTGGACTTGAAAAAATATTTGAAAAAACTTCAAAAAAAGCACTTCAACTTGCCCAAACAGCACAAAATCAGGGAGATTTATCTACAGCATTTAATCTTCGTCGTTATGTTCAAACTTCTGCTTTGTGGATAAACTGGATAGATACCATAAATCAGCTTCTTACACAAAAATCTCACGAAAAAGCACACGAGTTTTTATATTCACCTTTTGCTCCTCGTGGAAACAGAATGGAAAATTTTCTGGCCTCGCTTGAGCACGAACCAACCGTAGATGATATACATTTTTTATGTTCCTATGCCATTGCAGATTTAGCCGATTACATTACCGCAGTTTACGATTCTAATTTTTCGCTCATTCGTTATGCAGAAGCAGTTATTTCTGAACAGCCGGATTTTTCAACAATTCAGTCTCAGCTTAATTCTCCAGTTATTCAG
>CALAUH010000133.1 GCA_937892225.1 uncultured Treponema sp. | reverse complement strand
GCTTTTTCAAGTTCTTTCTGTGGGAATGGCCAGAGTGTAATTGGTCTGAAAAGTCCAGCTTTAATTCCCTGTTCACGAAGCATTTTTACTGCTTTTTTACAAACACGGGCAGCTGTTCCGTAAGCACAAAGAACAAAATCTGCATCATCGCACATGTAAACATCAGCGGCAGTTTCGTTGTCCTGAATCTTCTGATAGTTAGCAAAAAGACTCTTTGTATGTTCATTTAATTCACCGTCGATTCCAGAAAGTTTCAAAGACATGATTTTATTCTGTTTACGGTCATCAGTTTTACCTGTTAATGACCAAGGTTTTGCTGGAAGATTTGTAACATCTTCTGGAAGTACACAAGGTTCACTCATCTGACCAAGATAACCATCACCAAGAATCATACACATAACACGATATTTATCTGCAATATCAAATGCTTTTACAGTCCAGTCTGCCATTTCCTGAACAGTACCTGGAGCAATTACAACAACATGATAGTCACCATTTCCACCACCACGAGTAGCCTGGAAATAGTCACCCTGAGCTCCGGAAATATTACCAAGTCCAGGACCTCCACGCATCATGTTTACTACAACTGCTGGTAACTGAGCACCAGAAATATAAGAAATACCTTCCTGTTTCAAAGAAATTCCAGGAGAAGATGATGATGTCATACAACGAGCACCTGCAGCACTGGCACCCATAACCATATTAATTGCAGCTAATTCAGATTCTGCCTGTAAAAATGTTCCGCCTACTTCAGGCATACGTTTTGCCATATAAGCTGGAATTTCATTCTGTGGTGTAATTGGATAAGCAAAATAAAAACGACATCCTGCACGAATTGCAGCTTCTCCAATTGCTTCATTACCTTTCATTAAGATTTTATTTGCCATAATCTACTCACTTTCTATTTCAATTGCACAATCCGGACACATAGTTGCACAGAAAGTACAAGCAATACAACTTGCTTCATCATTACAAACAGGATAATTTACACCCTGACCATTTGTATCTTTTGATAATTCTAAGATTTTTTTTGGACATACTCGAATACAAAGTCCGCAGCCTTTACAGCGTTCTTTGTCAATTAAAGGTCTTCCTTTAGCCATAACAATCCTCTAAAATATTAAATTATTTTAATAATATAAAAATTTTAAATATTATACAATACAGTTATATTAAAAAACTTTAATATAATTAAAGTTTTTTAATATATTTAATATTTTTTATAGTTATTTCTTAAACTTGAATTTTTTCTTGGCAGTAAAATTATATGGATTATTTACATTCTGTGTATATTCAACAAAATTATCCTCTTTGATATAACCGGTTTCTGCAATAATAATCATATAAGTATTTATACCATTTTTTGTAAAATAATAACTTGGTAAAAAATCTTCATTTGGATTTTTATTTTTATATACAACTTTAGAATCAAATTCTGCTATCTTCAATAAAGTATTTCCCTTGATTGAATAATAAGTGATTAAAAAATCATTTTTATCTTTTTTTGTATTAATAATTAAATAAGGAACTGGAATTTCCAATTCTTGAGCTAGTCCGAATTCTACAGTTGATTTTTCTATATCAAAATTAATATTTTCTTTACAAGATAAAAATGTAAGTTTTTCATCTTTTGAATCATAGATAAGGAATGATTTTTGTCCGTCTGCGGGATTTACATCATAAATTAAACATTCTTGAAATAAATCGCTATCAATATCTGCACTGGCAATATATCCTTTAATTAATTTATTATCTTTCTGATTTTTATATGAAGATGGAGCATCTTGTGTAATAACATCTGTAACTGGTGTCATTAAAGAGCGAATATATTCAGGTTTTGTTTTATCATTATATTCTTTTGTATACATAATTTTATCCCAGTAATTATTATACTGTAGATTAAATTTAGAATTTTCAGCACTTAAACCTTCTTCAATTAAATTCTGAATAAAATCCATATCATAATTTGATTTTGACATTGAATAATATTGTAAAAAGTTTCTTCCGTTTTTATCTGTATTATATAAAACAGGTTCATCATAAACGAATGCACCCATATTATTTAAATTTTCAAAAATCTGATCATTTAGTTTTATTGTCCATGCATCGATTACTGAAAAACTTACTTTTTCAACTTTTGTTGCATTTGCAGGTTTTAATTCAATCTGTTCTGTTGAAATAACTTTCCATGTTCCATTTTCATTATAACTTTTGTATGAATTTCCTTTAATGTAAATTCCTGATGATGTAAAAGTACAAAAATCTGAAGTTTCTTTATTCCACCAGTTTCCGCAATATAACATTTCCTGAACATTTTTATTTGACCAGTTTTGTGGAAGTGTTTTCAAATCTTTCTGTTTTGAATTT
>CALAUH010000132.1 GCA_937892225.1 uncultured Treponema sp. | reverse complement strand
AATTCATCAACTTTATCTGTTTTTTCCCAAGGAAATTCATCTCTTCCAAAATGACCGTAAGATGCTGTTTTAGAATATATTGGAGCTTTAAGTCCAAGAGTTTTAGCGATTCCAGAAGGAGTGCAGTCAAAAACTTTTTCTACGGCAGCAATAATTTTATTTTTGTCTACTGTTTCTGTACCAAAAGTTTCTATCATAATAGAAACTGGGAATGGAACACCGATTGCATATGCTAGTTCTACTTCGGCTCTTCTTGCCAATTTTGAAGCAACGATGTTTTTTGCAATATAACGTGCCATGTATGCAGCAGAACGGTCAACTTTACTTGGATCTTTTCCAGAGAAAGCTCCGCCACCATGGCGACCCATACCACCATAAGTATCTACGATAATTTTACGACCTGTTAATCCTGAATCTCCGTCTGGTCCGCCTTTTACGAAACGTCCTGTAGGATTAATAAAATATTTTGTATTATTATCTAAAAGACCTGTTGGTTCTAAAACAGGTTTAATTATTTTTTCAATAATAGTCTTTTCTATTTCTTCATGACTTACTTCATCATCATGCTGATGAGAAATTACAACTGTATCAATGCGTACGGGTGTAAAACCATTGTATTCAATAGTTACCTGAGATTTTGCATCTGGACGAAGCCATTTAATAGTTCCGTTTTTTCTTAATTCAGTTGCTTTAAGTAAAAGCTGATGTGAATAATAAACTGGAGAAGGCATTAAAGTTGGTGTTTCATCACAGGCAAATCCGAACATCATACCCTGGTCTCCGGCACCCTGCTGACCTTCGTATTCTTTAAGACCAGTTCCATCAACACCCTGACTTATATCAGAAGACTGTGCGTGAAGTCTGTTCATGAATTCAAATGTTTTATAATCAAGACCTTTTTCTTCACTATCATAACCAATTTCTTTTGCAACATTTCTGGCTATGTTTTCTACATCTTTTTTGAAGTTTTCTAAGTCGATGCCTGGTTTTTTAAAACCAATTTCTCCACCAACTAATACGAAATTTGTTGTAGCAAAAGTTTCGCATGCTACGTGTGCATCTGGATCAATAGAAAGACAGTGATCTAAAACTGCATCAGAAATCTGATCGCAAAGTTTATCAGGATGACCTTCGCCAACTGATTCAGAAGTAAATAAATAATGATTTTTGTTTAAGACAGCGTCCATTTTGGACCTCCTGTTTAGCAAGATTTACCGGTATTGGAAATATCGGATTCCGTTCTGCAATTTGGATAAATCGACGGAATGGTTTGCATTTATAAAATGCATGTAAGCTTTATATAATTATAATATAGTGAAATGCCGATAATATTACAATAAAAAAACGTTGTAGAAATAAATAAAAATCTTCTTTCTATTGAATTATTCAAAAAAAAGAATTATTTTATTTATAGAATCATTTAAAAAAGAGAGTTTAATATTTGGGTTTTTCTATTATAAAAGGAGTTTTATATGGCCTTAAAAAAATCGTTTTCAAAAGATAATAAAAAATGTACAGTAACTTTTATTGTTACAGCAGAAGCTGCTCAGGGAGCAAAAACTATTAATATTGCCGGTGATTTTAACAGCTGGAGCAGTACAGATACACCATTAAAACAGCAGAAAGACGGCTCTTTTTCTGTAAAAATTGAACTTGATGCAGGAAGAGAATATCAGTTCAGATATTTATTGGATGGTTCTAGATGGGAAAATGACTGGAAAGCAGACAAATATATTCCAGCACCATACAGTAATGCAGATAACTCTGTAGTTGTTACCAGTAAATAGTTATAATAAGGGCTGCCTTAAAAGTATTTTGGCAGCCCCTGTTTATTAACCGTAAATTTTTGCAACACAATTTCTTTTGACTTTATTTGTTGGAGTCATTTCCAATGGTTCTTTTAATAAAGTAATTTTTGAAATCTGCTCGTAAGATTGTAATGTTTTATTTACTTTCGAAACATCTTTTTTAATTTCTTCTAAAACTTCATCCTGTAAATAATCCATGTTTCTTTTTAAATTTAATTTTTTGTATAAATCATCACTTGGGTAAATAAGAACTTCTATTTCTTCAGCAGTTTTTTCATTATCTACAAAATATCCGCGGCATGTAATTTGATTAATATCATCGTATAACTGGAAGGCATCTTCAATTTCTTCAGGATAAACGTTTTTACCACCGCTTGTTACAATCAGATTTTTTGCACGTCCACAAAGCATTACGTAACCTTCGTTATCTATCCATCCTAAATCACCTGTTTTTAAAAATCCGTCTTCTGTAAACATTTTTGCAGTTTCTTCAGGCATTTTATAGTAACCTTTCATAACCATAGGACCTTTGACTACTATTTCTCCAATTTTGTGTCCATTTTTTTTACTTGTAGCGTTTATGATTTTAATCTCTTCGTAAGGTGCAAAAGATTTTCCGACACTTTCAATTTTAAAATGTTCAACAGGATTTAAAGATATAATAGGAGAAGTTTCTGTTAAACCGTAACCCTGAATAAAATCAATGCCCATTGCCTGATATTGTTTAAATACACTTTTTGCTAAAGGTCCGCCGCCACAAATTGCAACTCGTAAATCATAGATGTTTGCTTTTTTAAGAATCGGTTTGAATAAAAATTTTCCAATGTTAATTCTGAATGCAATTTTAAAGAAGAAGGAAATCTGTCGTAATAATGCAAAAATAAAACTAACTAAAAATCCTTTTTCTTTTATGCCTTTTCGGATTCCGGCAAGAAGCTTGTTATATAAAAGAGGAACTCCAAGCATTACAGTGATTTTTCCATCATGTAAATCTTTCATCATTTTTGTAACAGCAAGTGATTTTCCGAAAACAATTTCTGCACCTTGTTCTAAAGGACAAATAAAAGCTGCCTGCATTGTATATGCGTGATGAAGAGGAAGTAATGCATAAAAAATATCACTTTCAAGAACTGTAAAATTTTGTTGCGCAATGAATCCATCACTAATGATATTTTTATGGCTAAGCATAACGCCTTTTGGAGTTCCAGTTGTTCCAGATGTAAACATGATTAAAGCAAGATCGTCTTCTTTTGCAGCTTCGTTTGGAATTACATAAGAAGAAGCTTTAAGATTTAAAACATAATTTTCCTGATTTTGTGGTGTAAGTGATTTTATTTTTAATTTTGGAAATGCATTTTTAATTCCAGAAATTTTTTCATCATCTAAAAAAGCAAATTTTGAATCAGATTTTTCTATAATGTTTATTGTTTCCCGTTCATGAAGTGAATCTGCAATTGGAATAACAACACCACTCGATTGTAAAATTGCCAGATATGTTATAGCCCATTCAGGTGAGTTTTTACCTGCAACTGCGACATGATCACCTTTTTTTAATCCATTTTCTATGAGCCATGCAGAAAGCTCTAAAACTTTATTAAAAACTTCTTTATAGGTTAATGTTTTTTTTGTTTCTTCTATAACTGTAAAGCAGGGATTATTTTCAAATCTGTGTGCCTGAATTTTTAGAAGTTCCGGAAAAGTCGGCCAGTTTCCTGCAAAAAATCTGCCACGAAATTCTTCTAAATATGACCATGGTAAAGTATTGTTTTTTTTCATTTTTAGATGCTCCTGTTTTTTATATTTCATTATGACATATTATGTAATTTTGTCATTTTGTAAGTTAACTATATCACTTTTACACAATATGTCAATCTGTAATAATAAAAAAAACATTTAAATTTATTAAAAATGCCCTATAATTAAGATATGAAGATAGATAAAAACTTATTTACAGGCAGATATTATAAATTCTGCATCTTTTTTTTATTATTTGTTTCTCTTTGTTGTGTACAGCTTTGTGCTAATACTAAAAATATGACGCCGGAAGAATCTAAAGAAGCCAGAGAAAAATTAATAGAAGAAGCAAAATCTCATATAGGACAACCTTATTCTTATGCACAGGCAGGTCCTAATAAATTTGATTGTTCAGGTTTTGTTTACTATTGCTATAAGACAGCTTTAAAAATTAATCTTTCTAAAAGTTCATCTGGAATTTATAATGCTGCAACCAGAATTGAAGATTCAGAATTAGAGCCGGGTGATTTAGTATTTTTTGAAGCATATAAGAATGGACGCGTATCTCATGTTGGTATTTATTTAGGAAACAATCAGTTTATTTCTGCAATAAGCGATGGTCCTAGAACAGGTATACAGATTGCTTCTTTATCTGAAGATTATTGGAAAAAGAATTATATGTGTGCAGGTCGTATTTTACCAAGTTCAAAATCTGCAGGTAATGTAGAAATTGATGATGATGAAGATGTACCTGAATCACCAAAATCTGAAAGTACTCCAGATCCAGTTGCGAGGAATAAAAAACCAGGAAATTCAACAGTAGCAAAAAATAAAACTTCAAGTAAATCCAGTTCTTCTGCAGTAGATAAATATTTTATGAAACTTGAAGATTTGTCTGGTGATATGGGTATTTTTGTAGACTGGACGTTACCTTTTCAGGAAAAGAATGTTTTTGAATTCAGAGGGTTAGATTTTCAACTGAATATATATTTAAGTAAAAACAAAACATTTAAACCTGGTGTTGGAGTTTTTCTGGATTATGATACAATTGCAGAAACAGTTAAAATTCCAGTTGTCTTGAGTTTTACGTTTTCGAATTTCTTAAGAATGTATTTGGGACCGGTAATCAGTTTGACTAATATGCCTTACTATATTAATAGTAAAACAGATATTCCGGATTTTATTTCTCTTTTAATAGGATTTGGAGTTTATTCAAAAAAAATCACTCTGGGAAAATTAAAATTCTTTTTTGCCCAGGATATGAGCTATAATTATTTCTTTTCGAAAAAACAGAAATATACAGCCAGTGAATTTTTTCAAAACTGCGTTCTTTTTAGATCAGGAATAAGAATCGCCTTTAATTAAATTTTTAAGGTAAGATGATGAAGAAGATTTTATTTGTATTAAGTGTTTTTTGTGTTTTATTTTTTACAGGATGTGATTCTTCTGTAAAATTAACATTAAATAGTGATAATTCTGTAGATTTAAATTGTGATGCTTCTATTGGTACAGCATTTACATCAATTTATACATTACTTACACAGGATACATCTCCAGTTTTTTTTGATGCAAAATCAATTACAAAAGAATTAACAGCTGATGGTTTTACAAATGTAAATTCAATTTCTAAAACAGGAACAGATATTAATGTAAAGGCAAAAGCACCTTATGGAAAAACAACATTATTTACATCTGGACTAATAAAAACTGAAAATAAAAAAATTAAATTATTGCTGTCTCCAAAACAGTTACAGGCATTGTATAAAAAAGCAGATGAACAGACAAAGAATTTTTTGGATTTATTAATGGCACCTGTTTTTACGGATGAAGAACTTTCTGAAGAAGAATATCTTGATTTAGTAAGTTCAATGTATGGAATAAAAATTCAGGAAGAAATTGCAAACTGTGTTTTAAAACTAGAAATTAATAATGCAGACGGTACAAAAGCAACAAAAAAACTACCTCTTATAACATTATTAACATTGAATAAAGAAATAGAGTTGTAGTTTATTTAAGGAATAATAACTGGATATTAAAAAAGACTGTTGTATAACAGTCTTTTTTAATTTAATTAATTTTATGGTTTTAAAATATAGTAAGTATCACCAAGTACGGGAGTACCTTTAAAAGTACCATTTTTCTAAATATACAATAGACTTATAATTTTATACTATTTTTTATCTTATTTATTGTTTATATTAAAACGCATGAAGAATAAAATATTTGTAAACCAGATTGGATATGGTGTTGATTTACAGAAATTTGCATATGTAAAAGGTTTTTCACAAGGAACTGAATTTAAAATAATTAATTCTGATGGTAAATCTGTTTATACTGGTAGTTTAACTAATGAGCGAACTGATGAAATTAGTGGTGAAACAACTTGTGTCGCAGATTTTTCAGATTTTTCTTTTGACGGTCAGTTTTTTCTTCAGATTCATGATGTAAAAAGTTCTTTGTTTAAAATTGGTTCTTCTGTTTTTAATGATTTATATTTTTCGACTTTACGATATTTTTATTTATCTCGATGTGGTCAGGAAATTAAAGATAGTGTTTTTCATCATTCTGAATGTCATACTTCTGATGCAAAAATATTTGGAACTGAATTAACAAAAAATGTAAATGGCGGCTGGCACGATGCCGGTGATTATGGTCGTTATATAGTTGCAGGTTCAAAAGCGGTAATGGATTTATTACTTGCATATTTATCTTGTAAAAGTTATTCAGATTTTGACATTTTAGATGAAGTTCGTTTTGAATTGGATTGGTTTCTAAAAATGCAGCGGGAAGATGGTGCAGTTTATCATAAGGTTTCCTGTTATAATTTCTGTTCTTTTATTATGCCAGAGGAAGAAAAAGATGAACTTGTAATTGCTCCTGTTTCTACTGCTGCTACTGCTGATTTTGCCGGCTGTCTTGCTTTTGCAAGTCTGGTTTTTAAGGAAAAAGATTCAGTTTATTCAGAGAAACTTTTACAGGCATCGTTAAAAGCTCAACATTATGTAGATTCAAATAAAGACGAACTTTATAAAAATCCTTCTGAAATTACAACTGGAAGTTATAGTGACTGGAATGTTTATGATGAAAAATTTTTTGCACTTTCAGCTTTGTATATTGTAACTAAAGACGATGTTTATTTGAAAAAAGCACTTGAAATCAGAAAGATTGCAAAAAGCAAAAAAGATGATAAGAACGTTGAATGGAAAAAGAACTGGTTTGTCAGTTTTGGATGGGGATGTGTTTCTGGTTATGGTTATGAACTTTTGTTAAAAAATAAAGATTTGTTATCATCACAAGTATATGACGAATTGTTAAAGGATATTCTTGAAAATGCAGAGAGGATTTTATCTTTTGTAAAAGAATCTTCTTTTGATGTTGGTGTTAAAATGGTTTTCTGGGGCAGTAATGGTTTTGTTTGTGATGAAGCACATATTTTACTTCTGGCTTATGAACTTTCTGGTAAAAAGGAATATTATGATGCAGCATTAATGCAGTTAAATTATATTTTAGGATGCAATCCAATGGATATGTGTTATGTAACAGGTAACGGAACTAACAGTCCTAAACATTGTCATCACAGACCATCGGGAGCAATAAACAAAATTATGAGTGGTATGCTTTCTGGTGGTCCATGTTCCGGGCTTTATGATTCTGTTGCAAAAGAAAAATTACAGGGGGTTGCACCTTTAAAATGTTTTGTAGATATTCAGGGAAGTTATAGTACTAACGAAGTTGCAATTTACTGGAATTCTTCTTTGGTTCATTTAATTTCAAGACTTAAGTTAATATAATTGAATTGCAGTTTTAAGACTGTTTTTATCATCATAAATGCAGATTATATGTTGATTTTCTATAAGTTCATGTTTTGCAGTTATTTTCGAATCAATTGTAACAGGAAGCTTATAGGTTATATGTAGATTTTTAAAACTGTTGTTATTAATCATATCATCTGGTAATAATTCCATTGCGTAGTCTAAGTAAGTCAGATTGTGTACATGTAAATTATAATCGATATCTGTTTTTCTAATCTGAATTTCTTTTTCTGTACTGAATGTTTCTGGTTGTGGAATTTTAGGAATTTTTACGAAATCAAATGTTTTTTTATTTTCCGGTTCATATTGCTCAATAAGTGATTCTTCAATTTTCATTGGTCGTAGATTTTGTGTATCTAAAATTGCCCATCTTGTTGTTGCAATGGCACATAATTCATCGTTGCAGTAAAGTTCAAAATCTCTTGTACTTGAAAAAATCGAATCTAAAGGTTCAGACCATGTAACTGCTTTGATTTTATCTGTATATTTTGGATAAAAAAATACTTTTACATACCAGTCTGTTAAAATCCATGCTTTACCGTTGTTTGTACTGTCTATAACATTATCTTTGGCTGCATCTGAATGTTTGCATCCTGTATTCTCAAAGATTTTTAGGATTGTCTGAAGTTTAATTTTTTTATTGTTGTTAAAATCCATTAATAATGGTGTGTAATCATAATTTATAAGCATTTTCTTATTATGTTAATTTATTGATGACTTTTCAAGATATATCAAGTATATTTAAAGAACATTTTACTATTAATAGTGATTTAAATTTTCTGGAGGATAAAATGTTTGAAATTACTAATGTTACAAAAATATATGGAAAATCAAACACAAAAGCAGTTGATTCATTAACAATGAATGTTAAAGATGGTGAAATCTTTGGTTTTTTAGGACCAAATGGTGCAGGTAAAACAACTTTAATTAAAATGCTTACCGGTATTATTCAACCGACTTCCGGAGATATTAGTATTGATTCAATCTCTATGAAAGATTCTCCTGTTCAGGCTAAAAAACAATTTGCGTTTGTTCCAGATAATCCTGAAACTTTTGTAAAATTAAGAGCAATTGAATATTTGAATTTTATTTGTGATGTTTATCAGATTAGTCAGGAAGAAAGAACTTCTAAAATAGATGAATTATGTACAAAGTTTGGAATTAAAGAAGTAATTAATAATAGAATAAATTCGTTCAGCCATGGAATGAAACAGAAATTGTTTTTGATTGCAAGTCTTGTTATAAATCCACAGAACTGGATTCTTGATGAACCGATGGTCGGTCTTGATCCTGAAGCTGCATTTACAGTTAAAGAAATTATGAAGGAACGAGCTGCAAACGGAAAAACAATTTTCTTTTCTACACATGTTATGGAAGTTGCAGAAAAAATCTGTGATAGAGTAGGTATTATCTGTAAAGGTAAGCTTCTTTTTGTTGGAACTTTAGATGAACTTATGAAAGAGCATGGTCAGAATTGTAAAACTCTGGAAGATGTTTTCTTAAAACTTATTTCGGAGGAATAAAATGCTTTTTTCTGTCTTTAAGATATTTTTTAAAAATCTGTTTTCTTTTGGTAATTTTATTGAAGGTTTTAAAAAAGAAAATAAACGTCGTGCACAGACAATTATAGTTATAATTGCAATAATTTATGCGATTGCAGTTTTTTTGGGCATGTATTCATTTTCTATTTTAAATACATATAAAATGTTAAAACAACTTGGAAAAATTGATTTAATGCCAGTATTAATTTTACTTGCTGTTACGGTAATGACTTTTTTCTTTGGTGTTCTTTCGATTTTTTCTAATTATTGGTCTGGTGCAAACGAAAATCAGTTTCTGGCAATGCCTTTAAAACCGCTGGATATTTTTGGTGCTAAATTTGCAATATCATATGTTTCTGATGCAATTATAGGTATAGCTTTTATTTTTATTGGCGGTTTAATTTATGGAATTAATGAACATTGTTTGTTAAATCCTTTATTTTATCTGGGACTTATTATTTATGCAGTTGCAATTGTAGCCATAGTGATGTTTGTAATTTATGTTTTCTTAATTTTAGTGCTTACTGTTTTTCCGAAACTTAGAAAACGATCAATTCTTATTGGTATAGCAACTGCATTTATTTTAGTTTTTTCGTTTGCTTATGGTTTCTTTTCAGAAAGAATTACAGCAATGATTAATAATTTATCTGATTTAAGTATTTCTTTAGAATCAAATGGATTTTTAGTTTATATATCTCAAGGAATGATTGGAAAACCTCTTCCAATGTTGATTATGATTGTAATAATTGCTGCAATCATATTTTTAGGAATTCCATTACTGGCTCCTTTGTATATAAAAACAATGGATGGTTTTGCAGATATTAAATCAAAAAAATTATCTGTAGCTAAAGCAGATGATATTCTTAAAAATGATATAAAAACCCGTTCCATTAAAAAAACTTTATTAATTCGAGAAATTAAATCTGTATTTAATGAACCTTCATTCTTCTTGAACGGACCGTTTATTATTGTACTTTTACCGATTATGTTCTTAATTCCGATTGTTATAGCAATTTTTTCAGAAAAGGGGTTGTTATCTCAGGTAAAAATGTTAGTACAGAATTATTTTATATCAGCTGATTTTTCTGTATTTAATTCTATTTTATTTTATTCTGTATTAATTATTGCAGGTATTTCGATTTTTCTTGGAAATAGTACAAGTATGGCAGGAACTTCTTTTACTCGAGAAGGTAAAGGTCTTATGAACTTAAAAGCAATGCCAATAACTGTAGCAGAAATATTGAATGCTAAAATTACACATGCATTTATTTATGTATTTGTTTCTTTTGCTATTACAACAATTTTTTATCTTGTATTATATTTCTGGCTTGCAGTTCCTTATACATTATTTGAAATCCTAAAGGTTTTAATTTTAGCTTTTGTATTAACTTATGCAGTTTCTTATTTATTGATTTTAATAGATATATTCTTCGATTTGTTGAATCCAAAATTAGACTGGGAAAATCCAAATGCTGCAATGAAACAGAATATTTTTGTAGTTGTAGTACTTTTAATCAATTTATTAATTATTGCTCTTTGTGTAGTAGTTATTATCTTTTTGATTAAAACAAATATGGATTTATTATGTATATTTGCTGTGATTATAATACTGGCTGCTCTTTTTATAAAGAAACAGTTGTATAAAACTGCAGATAAAAAATATTTAGAAATGTAAATAATAATAAATGAAAGGAGTTTATGATGAAAAAGAAAAGTTTATTATTTTTAATGATGTTATTTTTAGTTACAAACCTTTTTGCTTATGATGGAATTTTTTCCGGGGCTAAAAATGTATTTACTGTTACAACAAAATGGTTTGATGTAATTTATGAAGAAGGTTCTGAACAGACTGCAAAAATAATCAGTGAAAATGCAGATGCTTTATTTGAAGAAATCTGTAAAGATTATTCAACAGAACCTTATTTTAGAATGCCAATTGTAATTACCAGCAGAGTTGAAAGCTTTAATGCTTACTGGTCAAATACACCTTATAATCATGTTGTTGTATATGATACTTCTTGTATAGAAGATTTGGCTGTTTTTTCAGAAACATTGCTTTCTGTATTAAAACATGAATTAACACACGCTGTCACTTATAATTTGTCTTCTCCATTCTGGCGTTTTACTAAAAAAGTTTTTGGTGATCCTTTTTCTTTGAATGGAGTTGCAATTTCCAGTGGTTTTGCAGAAGGTGCAACAGTTGCACAAGAAAGTGCAAATGGTGAAGGCCGTTTAAATAGTGAATATGCTTTGCAGACTGTAAAACAGGCTAAAATTGAAAATAATTTTCCATCATTTAATGATGTAAAAGGTTCTTCAGAAGTTTATCCTTATGATAATTATTATATGTTCAACGGTGCATTTATTGGATGGCTCCAGAAAGAATATGGAATGGAAAAATATGCACAGTGGTGGTATAGAATTTTAAATTTAAAATCATTTTTCCAGAGTACTGCATTTGAAAAAGTATACGGAATTAGTTTAAATAACGCATGGGGTATGTTTTTTAATTCTATTAATGTACCTGATGTAAAAGCAAATCCTTTGGATCAATATAAATATACTGAATCAACTGAATGGGGAATTTTGGACTTTTTTGACGGAAGAACAGAAGTTTCTGGCAAAAACAAAAAATCTAATTTTTATGCAAGTTTAACTGCAAGTAAAAAAGGATTGGCATATATTGATTATAATGCAGTTTATTATGTTGATTCAGTTAAATTTGGTGATAAAAAACTTAAGGCTAAAAAATTATTTGAACTTCGAGGTTTAGATTCAATTAAACTTTCACAAGATGGACGTTATCTTGCAGTAAGTTATTACACTTTAAATAGTTCTACAATCAAACAGAAAGTAATGATTTATAATATGGAAACTAAATCAATGTTTACTGTAAAAGGAACTAATTTAACAGATGCTTCCATAATTCAAGATGATGAAAATTATTATTTAGTTGCATCATCTTATGGAAAAACAAAATATTCAATAAAACTCTTTTTAATAGAAGAAAATGAAGCAAAAACAAAAATTACTTCTGTTAAAGAATATTCGTCTTATGATGTAGTAAGTGAATCTGGTAAAGAAATAATTGTAGATTCATATACAGATTTAGGGAACGGCGAGTTTGCTTATATCAAAAAAGAAGGATTACAATATTCTGTTTGTGTAAAAGGAATTGGTTCTGTTGAATTGCAGGAATTTAAAG
Source organism: uncultured Treponema sp. (assembly GCA_937892225.1). Lineage (GTDB taxonomy): Bacteria > Spirochaetota > Spirochaetia > Treponematales > Treponemataceae > Treponema_D. The sequence continues at coordinate 14,343 of CALAUH010000132.1, read as the reverse complement.
CTCCAGAAGAAGGAATGGTAATCCGTTATCTTTCTAAAGATTATACAAACAATAATGAAAATACACTTTTATTTTCATGGACAAAAAAAGGTACATTACCACGTTTTGGTAAACTTAAGTTGAACGGTGAAAATGCAGAATACTGTTTATTTGAAAATGATATAAGCGGTGGTGTATATTACCCAGTCGGAATTGCATATAATTCAAGTTATAACCCAGATGGTGATTATTTCTATTTTGGTCAGTTCTATAGAAAAACAAATCTTTATAAATTGATTGATTCTACAAAAGATTCAAAAATTTATAAAAATTATTCTGTAAAAAATACAGTTACAAAATCAGCGGGTCTTGAATTAAACAAGAATGAAGAATTAACAGCTCAAATGCTTGGTGCAAAAAAATACAATCCTTTTAGTTATTTTGGAAAAGGGTACTGGACTCCGTTTGCAGGAATAACTTGTTCAGATTCTATTGTTTTGCCTTTCGGAGTAACATATATAACTTCAAATCCTTGGGGAACTGATTATTTTGCTCTTTCAGCTGCTACAGATTTTAGTTTTCAGGCATTAGATTTTACATATGGTCTTTCGGCTGAATATAATAGTGGAACAGATACAGATTTATTTAGTTATGATATTTATTCAGATGTAACTTTTACTAAAAAAGGATTTAAGAATACAGAAGGACAAATAGCTTTAAGCAATAATTATAATTTTAGAAATTATAGTAGAATTTCTTTGTTTGATAGAGTTAATGTTTTCTATGGAAAAAAATCTATATATGAAGAAATGCCAGAAGAAAATGGACTTGTTAACTATTCTTATGTTATACATGATGATAAATTCGATTTTGACTGGAAGAATTCGTTTGGTATTCAATATTCAAATATTCATAATACAAATCAGACAAGATATGATAAAAAAGGTTTTTCTTTATCTGTAGAAGGTATTTATGGAAATGGACAGAAAGATATTGCTTTATCATCTGAAATTTATATTCCTAAGCTGATTCCAATCGAAAATAATTATGGATATACATATAATCTTCCTACAAAAATCAGTTTGAATTTTGGAAAACAAAATCAGGAATATTTATCTACTTACTATGCATTATATTTTAGAGATTTTTCAGATGTTTTGGGATTAGATGAAAATACTTCTATAAATGTGGAAACTATTCTTTTTGCAAAACAAATACAAAAATCTATACCGTTTATATATTTTAATGATTTCTATATTTCAATAGAAGGATATTGTGGACTTAATATTCTTCCAGATAAAGACTGGAAATTATTCCATCTTGGAGAATTTTTCTCTGATACTGAAAATGTATTTTCTAACTGCAACTGGTTTGGTATGTTGAATTTCCGACTTGGTATTACACCAAATATGGGTGGTGCAGCAAGTTCATCTAATAAAAGTTATATAGGAGTATCTTTAATTCCTTCTGAATTATATGGAAGTTTTATTTTATACCCAATTTTAACAGTTAATTTGCAGTTATAGAAATTTGCTTTTATAAATATACTCGTGTAGAATAATAATAATGGAGATAATATCATTATTTTGATTACTATTTATGGAATTTTTAGTGTTTAAAATAGTGGTATTTGCCGATAAATATAATGATATAGTATAAATTTCTTTAAATTAAGAAGTAGTTTATAAAATGTCGCTATATGCGAATTATTCGAAGGAGTATCAAAGATGAAAAGTAAAAAAGGGCTATTGCTTTTATTATTATCACTCTTGATTTCGGCTTCTACTTTTGCTCATGGTAAGGGCGATATAGAAGAATTAGAGGCTCAAAACCTTAATAGCTGGCAGGAAAAGTACGACCTGGAAAAGAAAACTAAGAAAAAGGCTGTAAAATACAATATTATGATTACAGCAAAAGACTTAGGTGGAAATCAGGCAGTAGAAGGACCTTACAACATTTGGGTAGATCCAGAATCAGATCGTCCGATTGTTGGTATTACCAATCCTTATGCAGATATGCGTATTGTTGGTAACTTAAATATTGTAGGTACTTGTATTGATGATGATGCTGTTTCTAAAGTTGAACTTATCCTTGATGAAGGAAAATTTAATTCAAGCGGTGAAAGTATCGAACATACTGAAATTGCAAAAGGAAAAGAGTTCTGGTCTTATTATTTGGACACAACAAAACTCGAAGAAGGTCCTCATACAATTAAAGTAATCGGTTACGATATTAACGGACTTGAAAGCCGTCCTTTAGTTTTACAATGGCAGCTTGACCGTAAACAGCCAGTAACAGAAGTTTCAAACTATGGAATGGGACAGTTAGTTTCTGGAAGTGTTAAATTTGAAGGTCAGGTAGAAGACGGAAACGGAATTAAAGAACTTTGGTATTCTGTAAATAATGGAAAAGCTTTTGCACCTGTAAAAATTGAAAATGCAAAACAAGATAAATCTGCAAAAGGTCGTCCAAAGAATGAAGTAGTTAATTTTTCTTTAACAATTGATACAAAACGTTTTGATGATGGTCCTGCAGTACTTTGGTTCAAAGCAAAAGATGAATCTGGTTCTATAGGATATTATTCATATCTTTATTTTATTGATAATACAAAACCTGATGTAAAGATTGTTTATCCAAAAGAAAATGAAAAAGTAAACGGTAAAATTACAATTGCCGGTTATGCAAAAGATACAATTGGTATTTCACAGTTAAATTGGTCATTCGGTGATCAGAAAGGTACTTTTGAATTAATACCTGGTAACCCTTATTGGGCAACAACAGTTGATTTGACAAAATCTTCAGATAAATCAAGAAAATTTGTTATTGAAGCAACTGATAAAGCTGGAAACGTTGTATCTCAGACTCAGACAATCAATATTGATACTGAAAAAGATAAACCTGTTGTAAAAATTATTGAACCTGAAGCAAATAAAATGTATCCAGGTGATGATACAGTCGTATATGTAAGAGGTTATGCAACAGATGATGATAGAGTTGCTTCTGTAAGATGTCAGCTTGATGGCGGCGAAGTAATTGAAAAAACAACAAGTGGTGGTTTCTCTTGTGATATTTGTAAAGCAAGTGAACTTTCTGCTGGTACTCATAAAATCACAGTTCAGGCTGTAGATGAAAATGGTGTTGTAAGTGATCCTGTTTCAGTACAGATTGTTTCTAAAGGTTCTGCACCAACATTCCAGAAAGGAATTATTAAATCATCAAAAGGAAATACTGATTTCGTAAATGGAATTGAAGTACATCCTGAAAGTGGTTCAACATTTGAAGTAACTGTAACATCACAGTTAGGTATTAAGAATGTTCATTCAGAAATGGCTTGGGGACGTAAAGGTCTTAAAGCAGATGACTATACTTTAAAAGATGTTTCATCTTATACAATTTCTTACCCTATCACAAATGATACTCCTAGGGGATTAATTGCAATTAGAATTAAAGCTATAGATACATTAGATCGTGTTACAGATTATAACGCATTTATTTATGTAACAAATACATCTGTTGTAAAAGGTGATGAATTAAAACTCGTTATGAGCGACAGTGTATTTGAAGAAGTAGATGGTAATCTTGAAGTATTGAACAGTTCAGAATTTCCTGCAACTGCATATGTAATTGGTGGAAATGCAACATCTGTTGAACTTTCTCCATCAACTCCTTTTGCAAAAGCAAGATTAAATGGAAATCAGATTGTTATTACTGGTACAAATACTGTAGGACGTTCAAGTCCTGTAACTTTAAGAGTTCATACTGATGTAAACGGTAGAGTTTTGGAATCTAAACCAATTATTTTCAAAAATGATACTGCATTACCAATTATTACTCTCAAAGGTCAGGCAGACAATAAATCTATAAAGGCAGATGGTCCTGTTACAATTTCTGGTACAGTTAATTGTGAAACTGGAGTTGGAAGTCTTAAATATCGTATTTTCAAAGCACAGGCAGAAATTGATCCAAAAACAAATATTGTTTCAAAAGTAAGCAGTGTTACATCTGATGAATATAAAAATATTAAGATTGGTTCAAACGGTACATTCAGATTTGCATGTGATGTAACTTCTGAAGAACCAGGTTTATATCTTGTAGAAGTTATTGCAGAAAGTGCAGGTGGTAATAAAGCTGCTAAAGCTGTAGTACTTAATACTTTACCAGAACCATTAGAAGGTGCAAAAGGAAAACTCTTTATCAACTGGTTTGATGGTGTAGATGTATACGCCGTTGCAACTTTCCAGGGTGATATTGATACTGAATTCCAGAGATTTGACCGTGCAGAAATGGTTGAAGGTGTAAATAACAGAACATTCAGTTGTACAGCTGATGGTAAAGTTTCTTCATCATCTTATTCTGCAATAAAAGAACCTACTGTAGATATTCATTTTGCAAACCTTGGTTCTGAACAGTATCGCAGTGGTATGCCAATCACTCTTGATCCTCTTGTAAAATCAGAAAGCAAACTTACAGTAAATATTGATACATCTGCAAATGTCAGCGGTGTTTCTTATGAAATTACTGGAGATAAATCTTTCGGTGGAGATGAAAAACAGTCTGGAAATGCAACATTAATTAAACCTGCAGATGGTTCTAACAGATGGGTTGCAGAAATTCCAGTTGCAAATCTCCCTGCACGAATGAACAATGTTAAGGTAACTGTAAAATCTTCTGCATTTGCAGATAAAGAACTTTTAGGTTCATTCGCAACAGTACGTCCAGTTCCAGAAGAACAGGATGATACATTAAAAGTATATGACTTCCCTGGTTCAGGTACATTCTTTGATTCAATTGATCAGAATTATGTAATGCCAAGTGACTGTAATTTCTTATTCTATGCTAATATTCCTTCTACATTCAAGGCAGAACTTATTTCAACACAGTCTGGTCTTGAAATTGAAACAGAAGGTAAAGTAATTACTTTATCAGCTAAAAAAGAAGGTTCTTATAAAGGTGTTAAGGTAAGAGTAACAGATACATATGGTCGTGTTTATGAATCTAAAGGTTTAAATATTCTTGTAGACTCAGAAGGTCCAACACTTGCAGAAGAATCTCAGAGTATTAAATCTGGTACTTGGGTTAAAAATGTTCTTTCATTACAGGGTGTTGCTCAGGATGGTCTTGGTGTAAGAAGTGTAGAATACTCTCTTGATAAAGGTGAATCTTGGAAGAAGTTTGCTATTACTTCTGGTCAGGGTGTAACTTTCAGTAAAGATGTAGATATTTCTAAAATGGAAGATGGTCCAATAACTGTAGATTATCGTGCTACAGACAATGCAGGACATATTTCTTATTACCGTGCAACTGTAATGAAAGATACAAAAGCTCCGGAAATTAATGCAGTTTTACCATTACCTGGAGATATCGTAAACGGTGATAATTTAATAGTATTTGATATTAAAGATGATGGAAGTCTTAAAAAGGCAGCTTACACTTATGGTGGAAGAGATAATAATCTTGAACTTGGCAAATCAATGTATACACATGTTGGTACAAAGGATCAGCCACTTGATACAAGAATGTCTTTTGCCTTTACAGACTTAGCTGGTAATACAACTAACTTAAATGCATGGGATTTCAAGATTGATAACAAATCTGATCTTCCAGTAGCAGAAATCCATATTCCAGAAGATAATCAGGTTATTACTCGTGACTTTACTATTTCTGGTGTTGTTTATGATGATGATGGTGAATCAAACATCTTCTATCGTATCGACAATGGTGAATACAAACAGGTTTCTAAAAACGAAATCTATGGTGTTCGTGATCCATCTGCTGAATATGGATTAAGTTCAAGTTATGAAATTAAAGTACCTATTACAGAAATGACTGATAATGAACATACAATTTCTGTTTATGCAGTCGATGTAAATGGTGTAAGAGGTGAAGAAGTTAAACGAAAGATTAGAGTATCTCTCGAAGAACCAAAAGGTTCTGTTGAACTTCCACACATTGATACTTCAGTTCGCGAAGTTGTAGAAATTTCTGGTATCGCAAGTGATAAGAACGGTATTGGTAAAGTAGAAATTTCTCTTGATAACGGTAACAGTTATAACGAAGCAACTGGAAAAGAACGATGGTCGTATAGAGTTGATACACGTGCAATTCCTGGTGGAACATCTGTAGTATTCTTAAGAATTACAGATAACTACGGAATTTCAGGTCTTTATTCAAGCTTAATCAACATCGATAACGATGCTCCACAGATTAAACTTGAATTACCACTTGATGATTCAACTTCAACAGGTAAATTATTCTTTGCAGGTTATGCATATGATAATGTTGATATAACAAATATGTATGTAACAATCCGCAACATGAATACAACAAGTAACTCAATCGTTCGTAAACTCAAGATTGATAGAATTATTGCAGAAACAGTTGATATCAACGATTTACAGAATGGATTCTATAATATTGAAGTAACAGGTGAAGATAGAGCAGGAAACAAAACAAATGTTAGCCGAAATATCCACTTAGATAAGAGTAAACCTGCTGCAACAGTAGATATTCTTTATCCTTTAAATGGTGAACACAAAAACGGATATTTCAATATTTACGGTCAGGCAGAAGCAACAGCTGGAAATAACATTCAGTCACTTGTACTTTATGTTGATGATAAAGCTGTAAAAGAAACAACACTTTCTGATTCAGGATACTTCAAGTTCGAAATTACACCTCCAACTTCTAAAAAGTCTGGTGAATATGATGAATCTGGTGCTGAAATCATGAAAGAAAATGCAGATATGACAGATGGTTCACATAACTATCGTGTAGAAGCAATTCTTGAAAGTGGAAAACACATTACATCAAGATCACAGACAATTAATTACAGTAAAGTTGGTCCATGGATTACACTTGATAACTTTACATATGGTGACTTTGCAGTTGATCGTCCTTACTTAAGAGGTAGAGCTGGTTACTTCCCATCAACAGAAGAAGAAGTATACATTAATTCTAAAGCAGCTTCTAAAGAAGAAAAGATTAACTATCAGTCTAAGAAAACTATTCAGAAGATTGAAATCAGTTTCGATAACGGTAAAACATTCGAAGAACTTTCTAAAGGTTCAAAATGGAACTATCGTGTAGAAAATCAAGATTTGACTGAAGGTTTCCACTTTATGCTCTTGCGTGTAACAATGGAAAATGGTGATACAGCAATTGATAGAACAATCGTACAGATTGATAATACTAAACCAACAATTCGTCTTATCTCTCCAGGAAGAGGCGGAAGATATAACCAGGAACTTGATGTTTCAGGTCTTTCTAGTGATGATGTAGGTCTTGAATCTGTACAGGTTTCATTAAGAAAAGGTGATAAATCATCTTATGAAGTTCCAGCATTTATCCAGGGACTTTACTTAGACTTCCGTTTCTGGGGTGTAACATTATTCGACATCGGTGCCGGTCTTACATTCTTTGATGATAACGTAAAACTTCAGTTCCAGTGGGGTCAGTATACTCAGGAACAGGATGATAAAGTAAATGAATTCCTTGGTCAGAGTAAGGGTCCTATCCGCTACGGTGGAAGTAACATCATTGGATTTAAGCTCCTTGCAAATATTGCTTCTTTACCATTCAGCTACTTCTTTGGTCATGACTGGGAATGGCTCTATGCTAACTTAGTTGTCGGTGCTCAGTTCTCTAGATTCGACTATACAGCATCTGGAAGACCACAGTGGTTGTCTGCAGTAATTACACAGATTGAATTCCCAAGAATTCAATTCCCTAAAGCAAAGGCATTCTCTGTAATGTCAATGTACTTCGAAGAGTCTTTGTGGTTCATCCCAACAGATATTTCTGGAGAAGGAATTGATACAATGAAATTCAAGTTTGCAGTAGGTCTTAGAACTAATATATTCTAATAGATAAACTGTTAGGTTAAGTTATAAAGAGGATTTATGGCAGGCAGAAAAGGTTTAAAAGTATTATTGCTTTCAATAATTTTCTGTCTGAACGTAAGTCCTCTTTTTTTGTTGGATGATATAGATACAATTTATAATATTGTGGATGTTGTATTTGAAAAAAAATCAGAAGAAGGATTACAAAAAATTCTTTCTGAAAACGTTACAAATCCCCAGTATGAAGAAATTGAACTCTATGTTAAGAAAAAGATAAAAAAGCAGATTATTGATGCAGAATATGCATTTGCTTTAAGAGCCTCTTTTGTTTTGATAGATTGCAATATTGATGCAAACTATGATGACGAAGAAGCTTTTGTGTTATTTACCACTATTTCAAATGAAACAGATGATTAAAAAAATTTTTCTGGTAATTTTATTATCAGCTTTAACAATTCCACTTTTTTCTCAAGATAACAAAATACTTGCTGATAAAGAAATTGATTCGTTAGTAACTAAACTTCTTAATCATGCTAATGAAGATTATGAAAAAGGAGAAATTGAATCATCCTATAAACAGGTAAATAATGCATTAAGAATATTAAAAAATCCTGAAAAAGCATTAAACGTAATTTATATTGCAAGAGTTGTTTATCAGCAGAAACTTGAAAATTTAATACAGAAATATAATGAAGATGATTTTATAGACGTAAAAGTTAATTTACAGAACTATCCGTTTATACAGAATGATAAGATTCAGACACTTGTTACACAAATAGAAAATAAAACAGCAAAAAAACAAAACAGGGAAACTTATCATTTTTATATAATTTTTATTATTATTGTATGTTTGATTTTATTCATTGTTATAGCAGCGATTATTTTTATAAATCGAAGTTTGAAATTAACATCTAAACAAAACAGAGAATATATAAATGCAGTAAAAATGCTGGCCGCAAATCAAACACAGACAAACAGACTTATGATTGGCGGTATGACAGAATTGTATGGTTCAAATTTAAAAATTGCAGGAAGTTCAACATGGGATCCTACAAAAGCTTTGCCTGATGTAGAAATTTCAGAAGAAGATATGGAAGAATTAAAACAACTTGCAATGAAATGTGAAGAAATCGGTTCAAAAATAGATAAAATTTCTGGACGTAAAAATAATTCTAAAAACGTAAGTGAATTTGTATATAAACTTTCTATTCAAATGGGACTTCCACAGGGAATGGCAATGCTTAATTTTTGTGCTGCGATGGTTTATGATGCAGGATTCCTTGGTATGGATCCGATTTTGTTAACATCAGAAAATTTAAATAAAGAACAGAAAGAAGCATTAAAAAATCATGTTTTTTTAACAGAGAAATATTTAGATTTTGTTCCTAAAAAATACTGGTCGGTTTTTGAAGACGCAGCAACAAAACATCATGAAAATATAGATGGAACTGGATATCCAAAAGGATTAAAAGGAAAAAGTATTCCACAGATTGCAAGATTGATTCGTGTTGCAGAAAGTTACGTATCATTATCTAGTAAAAGAAACTACAGACAGGCATTGGATAAAGAAACTTCAATCCAGATGATGAAAGATAAACCTGGAATTTATGATGAAGAGGTTGTCGCAGCCCTAGATTTTATTTTATAATTCTAAACAAAACTTTTTTTTTACCGATAATTATATTATGACTATTCTACTCTTTTTATTATCATTTATTTTTATTACACCGGTTGTTGCTCAAGAAGTAAAACCTTTATATCAGCTTCCGGAAAAAAATGTAGCATCACAAAATTCTCAAATTAATAAAATTGATGCAAATGTGTTTTTGGTTGGTTCAGATACGGGCCTTTATAAAATTAATAATAACAATTCTATAGTTCCTCTCTGGAACGAAGGTCGTGTTGATCAGATTGTTAAAACAAACGATGGCTGGTATATACGAACTTCCAAAGGCATTTTTTATACACAGGATTTAAAATATTTTACCGAAAAAGACAGCGGTTTACCATTTTTAACAATCAAAAAATATGATGGAAAAAATATTAAACTTGAAAAACAGATTCAGACTTTAAAAGATTTGTGTATTAATCCTGCAAATGAAAATGAAATTGTTACAGCAACAAAAGATGCAGTTTATTATTCTAATGATGGTGGAGCAAACTGGAAATCTGTAAGTTCAATGAGTAAAAGTACAGCCGGAATGAAAGCTGTTGCAATTGGAACTATAGCAAATGAATCTGTAATTTTTATGTCTCATCCAATTTTTGGACTTTCGTATATGTATCCAAAAAGAGAAAATAAAACATGGCACGATGTTTCTGCCGGTTTTGAAATTATGACATCTCTTTCTTATCCAGATGAATTCAGCGATATTTTACCAGTTCCTCAGTATGATGCAGAAGGAAAATTTACTGGAAATACCGACTTTTACATATCACAAGGATATATACCTCGTATTTATAAATTTGACTGGCAGGCAAAAAGAGGAGTCTGTATTTATAAAGGAACAGAACCTGTAAATGCGATTGACGGTTTAACAATGATAGATAATGTTCTTCTTTTTACACAGTTAGAAGGTTTTGGTTCAATTGATGTAAATACAAAAGAAAGTCCTGGAAATCCTAAAAAACAGAATGAATGGGAAACAGCATTTTCGAATGTTCCTGGAATGGTAAATACAGCGTATATTCCAGAAAGAAAAAGTGGATTTTCTAAAGATGTTGTTTTAAATGAATTATGGGAATTATATCCTGGTACAATAAATACAAAATATGCAGATAAAGCTATGGATAAAAAATGTATTTATGCATCAGCATATCAGTGTAGAACTCAGGGTGGAATAGATAAATTTATTAAGATAGTAAAAGACAGAAACATGAATGCTGTTGTTATTGATATGAAAGATGATTATGGATATTTGCGATACAACACAAAAAATCCTCTTTTACTGGAAAAAGGAAAAATAACGCAGTATAAAATTGATATTGAACATTTCGTAGAAGAGTTTAAAAAGAATGATATTTATCTTATTGCACGTATTGTAACATTTAAAGATAAAACTTTAGCAGGATACGCAAACGGTAAATATGCAGTATGGGATAGTGCAAACAATAAGCCATGGGTTGGAACAAAAGGTTATGAAGAAATCAAAAATGATAAAGGTGAAGTAACCGGTAAAAAAATGACTTATTATGATGAAAACTGGGTAGATCCATATTCAGAAGAAGTTTGGCAGTACAACGTTGAAGTTGCAAAAGATTTAATTTCTTATGGTTTTGATGAAATTCAGTTTGATTATATCAGATTCCCGACAGACGGTTTGAATATGGGAAATGCACGTTACAGATGGCGAAATGATGGAATGGATAAAGAATCTGCTTTAATTTCGTTCTTATCTTATGCAAGAGAAAATATTGATGCTCCAGTTGGAATTGATATTTACGGTGCGAACGGCTGGTATAGAAGTGGAACAAGAACTGGTCAGGATTCAGAAATGCTTTCAGAATATTGTGATGTAATTGGACCTATGTTCTATCCAAGTCACTTTGAACAGAATTTCTTGGACTATGCACCATATCCAGACAGACCTTATCGTATTTATTATTACGGTACTTTTAGAAATACAGTTTTGTGTAGAAACCGTGCAATCATAAGACCTTGGGTACAGTGTTTTAAATTGAATGTACGTTATGACAGAAATTATTACAATTCAGAATATATCCGAAAAGAATTTTATGGTGTAAGAGATTCAGTTAATAGAGGATATATGTGCTGGAACAACTCTGGTGAATATGGAGTTACACCTGCAGATGTTAAAGATGATGATAAATATACTGGAACTGCATCTGAATCAACTTATAGAAATGCAATCGGTACTAGAAAACGAAAAGAAACACGTTCATCTTCAAGTGACATTTCTGTTTTAGATAGTATTCGTAATCAGAATGAAAAAGAAAAAAATCAGTTTGATTATTTGCCTTTTTTGTTATTACCGGGTATAAATATTAATTAGAAATGACACCATCACAATATACGCCAGAAGAACCGATAACCTCAATTGCGACTGCTTTATCTCCAGCAGCATTGGGAATAATCCGTGTTTCTGGCAAAAACTGCATTGAATTAGTAGCAAAAAAATTCTCCCGTCCAAAAGCATTGTCAGAAGCAAAAGGAAATTCGTTAGTTTACGGATGGATTATTGACGATGCAGAAAAAATTGATGAAGTAATGCTTGCAGTTTATAAAGCACCAAAAAGTTTTACTGGTGAAGATATGGTAGAAATATTCTGCCATGGAGGACCATCGGTAGTAACTGCAATTCAAAGCTTAATGTTAAAAAGTGGATTCCGTCAGGCAAATCGTGGTGAATATACTTTTCGTGCATATATAAATGGAAAAACTGATTTAACAAAAGCAGAAGCAATTAAAGAAATTATAGATTCACATACAGATGTTTCAAGAAGCCACGCAGCCGGACGATTATCTGGTTCCTTGTTTACAGAAATTGATTCAATCAAAAAATTAATAATAGATACTCTTGCAGCAATAGAAGTAGAAATAGAATATCCGGAAGATGAAGAAACAATTGCAGATTCATTTGACAGAAAAGATATAGAAGAAGCAATAAAAAGATTACAATCACTGGTAGATTCCTGGCAGGCAGAAAAATTGTATCAGGATGGAGCAAGAGTAGTTCTTGCTGGAAAGACAAATGCCGGAAAATCATCTTTGTTTAATGCAATTTTAAAAGAAGAAAGAGCAATCGTAAGTGATATAGAAGGAACAACGAGAGACTGGCTTGAAAGCTGGGCAAGTATAAACGGAATTCCAGTCAGATTGTTTGATACAGCTGGTTTACGAGAAACAGAAGATAAAATTGAAGCACAAGGTGTTGAACTTACAAAAAATCTTACAAAAGATGCAGATGTTGTTTTATATTTAATAGATTCAACAGTCGGCATTCAGGATGATGATAAAGATTTTATAGAAAATTGTGTTGAGCCATTAATTTTAGTCTATACAAAAAATGATAAAACTGATTCTAAACAGAATTTAAAAGATAATAAATATCCATATGTAAATATTTCTTCTAAAACAGGAGACGGACTTTCGGAACTTTTTGGTGAAGTAGAAAAAATCTTGAAATCAGGAATGTCTACAGAAAGAGAACAGGCAGGTTTAGGTTCAGCAAGACAGAAGGATGCCGTAAAAGAAGCTCTTGAATGTACAAAACACGCCCTGGTAAGTGCCGACGATAATTACACATTAGATGCCGTTGTTCAGGATTTAGAAGATGCCTTAGATTTCTTAGGCGAAGTAACCGGCGAAGTTTCTCCTGATGATGTTTTAGGCAGTATTTTTGCGAATTTCTGCGTCGGAAAATAAAAAAAAATCAATTAAAATTTAATTTTTCTCCTTTTTTTTAAACAGTTTAAGAGTAATTATCTTCTATATATATAATCAATATGATAAACTAAATATTATAAGGAGATTTTTTAAAATGATAAAAAATGTATTCAAAAAATCATTGGTTTTATTGGCAGTTTTTCTAGCGTTAAGTGGCTGTACAGATTCAATAAGTTCAAGTGGATATGGAAGACAGATGAGCCCTGAAGAAAAATTAGCATATGACAATTATTGTATTTATTTTTCATCAGATTCTGCTGTTACATTAAAAACAAATAATGAATTTAAAAATTGGAATGATACTCTTTATTATTCAACAGATTTAGAGAACTGGTCTGTATGGGATGGAACTGAAATTTCTAGTGGAACTGATAACAAGCTTTACTTAAGAGGAACTGGTAATAGCGTTATAACAGACTCAGTTGATGCTTCTAAAAGTTTTAATATATACAGTAATAACAATATTTCATGTTATGGAAATATTATGACATTACTTGATTATGAAAAAGTAAAAAATAATGTAGAACCTGAAATGGAAGATTATTGTTTTTCTTATCTTTTTGATAGTAATAATAAACTTATAAAAGCTCCAGATTTACCTGCAAAAACATTAGCTAAATATTGTTATTTTTCTATGTTTGTAAATTGTACATCACTTACAACTGCTCCAGAATTACCTGCAATAACTTTAGTTGATGATTGTTATGAATATATGTTTCATAATTGTACATCGCTTAAAACTGCACCTGCTTTACCTGCAAGAAATTTAGCTAAATATTGTTATTATTATATGTTTTATGGGTGTGAATCACTTACTACTGTACCAGATTTGCTTGTAGACACTTTAGCTGATTTTTGTTATTTTAATATGTTTTCTGGCTGTACAAATATTAAAGTTTATAAAACAAAACCAAATGACAAAAAAGAATATTATGAATGGACTGCACCTGAAAATCCAGATAATTATGAAGATTGTTATTTTAATATGTTTTCTGAAACAGGCGGAGAATTTACAAATACTCCACAACCTGGCACAACATATTACATCTTACGACCAACTGAAGAATAATCTATCTTAATTTTACAAAAGGCTGCTGTTTAATACGGCAGTCTTTTTTT
>CALAUH010000131.1 GCA_937892225.1 uncultured Treponema sp. | reverse complement strand
ATTTGTATATTGCCAGATGTTTACTCGATATGTAAAAATGTTGCATTTTTGGCAGTTTTTGTACTAAAATGAAAAAACGGAGATAAAATTGACAGTTTCCAACAGTTCGCCCACAGATTCTATAAATCAGACTCTTTCTGAAATGCTTCAAACCCAGCTTAAAACGTATCCGGCAACAACGGTTACAATTTTAAGTTCCGGCAGCACTTCCATAGACATTCCCGCCGGCAAATTCAAATCCATAAAACAGATAGACGTAAAAAAACAGCAGATAGTTATTTCCCGATTGGAGCAGTCCGACCTCTTGATTGTAAATCTTTTGCTGGAAAAAATGGGTTACGATTTCTTTTTAAACGTGCTTTCCAAAGTGCGGCCGCAGTTTATTTGCTGTAGTTTTTACGCTGGCGGACAATCAAACGTTTCGGAAAAAGGACTTGTTTCCCGCCTTTTAGAAAAATCCTATGAGCTTTTTAAGCAAAATGAAATTTCCCTTCCGAACGGAAAAACTCTCCTTCAGCTGGATTTTATCATTTCCAGTACAGCTTCCATCGACACAAAACCCGTTCAATCTTCCTACAAAAGCAATGGAAAAGACCTGATTTCGCTTTCGGCATTTAACGTTGGTTTTCAAAAGTGCGAACCGCTTTACCGCTGGGGACCTGCCGCCCTCGATCATTATGTTTTGTACTATGTTACAGAAGGCGCCGGAACTTTTGAAACCCTAGGAAATAAAACCAGACTTTCCAAAGGCGACTGTTTTCTCTGCTTTCCAAACGCCGAAGTTTCCTTTTATGCCGATAAAAAAGACCCATGGGAATATGCGTGGGTAGGTTTTGCCGGAACAGATGCCGCCATCATTCTAAACTCCACCGACTTTACCCCCGACACCCCAGTCATCAAAAAAGTTCCAAATGGCGACGAACTTCTGGAAAAAATCCGCGCCATTTACAAAGAACGAGGCAACGGATTTTCAAACACCCTCCGTATGACAGGCCTGCTTTACGAACTTTTATCTTTCCTCATAGACAATTCCCAGCGCGAAACAATTTTTTCAACCGCGCAAGTTTACGTTCAAGGCGCCGTTAAATTCATTTCCGAAAATTACGCCCAACCAATCACAATAGAAAACATTGCCGATTATGTTGGTATTTGCCGCAGCCAGCTTTTCCGTTGTTTTGAATCAGTGCTAGGAGTTTCGCCAAAAGAATACCTTATCGACTTTAGAATAAAACAAGCCTGCCACTTGCTAGAAACAACATCCCTTTCAATCACCGCCATCGCCAATTCCCTCGGTTTTGACAACAGCCTTTATTTTTCAAAAGCGTTTCATAAACTTAAAGGCATGTCGCCAAGTGAATATAAGAAAAATTGCGGTGAATGAAAATTTACTTTTCTTTTACAGCAACAAGTTCAATGTATCCACGTTCTCCAAGTGGTTCGAGCTGAATACGGGGATTATTCTGAGTATATCATAGTGTAGGCTAGATAGAATTTCTCGACTTTTTTTGCTATTCGATATGAGGAATAATCAGGGTCTAACGGTAAATACAATTTTATAATTTTAAAGAGAGAAATGCTTTAATTTCCAAAAAATTAATAACTATTATACAAAGCTTCCAAACTTGCACGGCATTTTATAAATTCTGCACCAAGTTGTGGATCAAAGTGAGTGCCTAAATCATTCTGGATAATTTCAAACGCCTTATCGTAAGAAAAACTGTCTTTGTAGCAACGTTTACTTACAAGTGCATCAAAAACGTCGGCAAGTGCCATAATACGCGCTTCAAACGGAATCTTCTCAGCGGCAATTTTTTCCGGATATCCAGTTCCATTCCACTTTTCGTGATGATAATGTGCTACGTTTATTGCAATCTTCTTAAAATCTTCATCTTCAGTTGCAGAAAGAACTTCATTTACAATGCGAGCTCCTTCTTTTGAGTGTGATTTCATTACTTCGTATTCTTCGTCGGTAAATTTTCCAGGTTTTCGTAAAATTGCATCATCAACTGCGATTTTTCCAAGGTCATGCATAGGAGCCGCTTTAATCACATTTTCAAAAAACTTTTCGCTGACATTTTTGTATGCAGGAAGAGTCTGTAAATACTGAGCAAAAACACGGACACAATCACTCGTACGCTTAATGTGACCGCCGGTACTGTTGTCGCGACTTTCAACCATTGTTGCCATTCCAGTGATAATAGAATTTTGAATCTCAATAATTTTCTGAGTTTTCTGTTCAATTGAATCGGTCATTTCGTTCATTGTGTCAGAAAGTTCACCAAAATCATCATTCGAAGCAACATTTATATGAGTTGAATAGTCGCCTTCCTTAATTTTTTCAATATGCTTTTTAATCTGCTTAAGTGGTTTTTCAAAAGTTAAAGTAATTCCAAAAGTGATGATAAGCCCAATCAGCATTACAGAAGCTAAAACTAACAGACTTCGATTTTTGTTTTCCGAATTTGAATCATAATAAAAAATGAGAAGCAAAATTGGAAACAGCGTAACAGAAATATAATTGATTACAAACAGAAACTTAATTGAAGGCTGCCACACACCTTTTACTTTAGAAATTTTTCCATCCGGATACAAATCAGGCAAAACAAAACGCTTGTGAATCACGGAAATAATAAAATAAGAAAGCGTAAAAGTTACAATCGCTTCTAAAAGTATATTCATAAGCGAAGAAAGAAATACCGATTTGTAATTAATGTTATAACCCATATTTCCGGCTACAACAAAAAGAACAAGTTCAAGTAAAAGATAAAGAAACCATCCAGAAGTTCCAATAGCCGAATAAGCCACAGGAAGATTTATATAATGACTTTCATATTTTTTACCAGCAAAACGCATATAACAGACACACCAGACAATTGGAACTGCAAAAGTTAAATATTGAATAGGAGTTGTAAATGAATTTTCGTTTAAAAATCGCATCCATTCATTAACATCATACGAAACCATTTCTGTGACATTAAAAAAATTGGGAATAGCATTACCGGCAACATTTGCAAGAAAAACAATTATTCCATAAAGCAAAGGGATAAAATAAAGTCTACGTTTTGAAAATTCCATATAATAATTTTACTGGTAAAAAAGGATAATGACAACTTTAATAAATTTTTAACTATTCTCTAATTCTTCCAAGTATTTAGTTACGCTTTTTCCATATTCCGTTGTATCAAACTGTTTGTGAGTATGGGCAACAAGAATGAAATCTTCTTTAAACACCAGAAAATAATTCTGCATTTTTTTCATCAATTTACCAACGAAATACTATCATTCTTTTCTACAACTCAATACAACTCAAAATCCGTTCGAATATTCATAACAACATCAACTTCATCCAAAATTTTTACAAGACGCGCATCCAAATCAACATCGTTGTTTAAATAATCAACTTCGAAAAATTGGGGGCGTACAGGAAACGCAAGTTTTTCTTGTTCAATATTAAACTCTGCGTGAACAGTTGCTTTGTTTCCGCGGGCATCAAGGCGAATCCACTTATCAATTTCTTCTATATATACTGTATTTAATGCGTGAATTATGTAACCGTCACTTGCATCCGCGTCTGCACGGGTAAGTTTTTGGTAAGTTATTCCACAAGAAATTTTATTTCCACGAAGAAGAGCTGCCAGCAAACACGATTTTACCCAGCAAATACCAGTTCCATTTTGCAAAACTTCGCTTGCAGTTTTAGAAACAACGGTTGCACGAACATCCCACGAATGAGTTATCTGGTCGCGAACAAATTCGTACGCATTTTTGATGTAATCAATTTCTGTCGGAGATTTACTTTTCAACTCCGCAATTTTTTTAGCAATCAACGGATGAGAAAAATCAATGCATTTAGTTTCACGTAAAAAATCTTCTTCCGTCTGAAAAACTGCACGCCCTGCCCGACGGACTTCCACTACCCTATATCCTGCTTTAGTATAAATCTTTTCAGGAATATCACCATCGGGCCAGATGTAATCATTTTTAATTCCGTTTGAATGAGCCCAGTTTACGTATTCATTGAACAAAGCATTTCCGGCTCCAATTCCTCTGTGTTTTTTTGAAACAAGAAGATAATCAACCCGGCAGGCATTTTCGCTGATGTGGCCGTAAAGTACGCCAACAGTTTTTTCACCAACCGCAGCCGCAAAACACCAGTAATTTTTATTTTGAATTGAGCGTTCCAAAACCGGAATTTCCCAAGGCTCTTCTGCTTCAATAAAAACCTGCTTTAAATCATCACTCCAAACATCCACCCGTCGAACTGTAATATTTTCCGGCGGTGTAAGTTTATTTTCTGCAAGAGGAAGCATATATTTCTGTTCTTCACTCCAGCTTTTAAATCCTGCAGCAAACAAATCACTTTTAATTTCTTCAAAATACGCATCATCAAGCATAGACTGATAAATAATTGCGTTCGAACCTTTTGCTTTATAAAACTCGCGGATATCTTTCAAAACTGCAGGCAAATCATCAATTTTATCGCGGTAAATTACAGCATGATTCGAATCATAAGAGTCGCGGTTTTCCGGATTATAAAAAAGGATTCCGTAAGGTCGTTCTTCAAACTTTGTAAAAAGCTTTGGAAAGAGATCTTCTTCGATGTAGCAGTTTTTCAAAACTTCATTCATAGTATTCCTTCTTTTTATCATCCGTCTAATTATTAAATCTCAGTAAATATCCGTCCGGATCCTGCAAAAGAAATTCTGAATCATTATATATTTCATCATTACATTTGTATGTGTGGGTTTCAAGTTCCCGAAACATTTTTACGCCTTTTGCTTTTAATTCTTTATATTTTGCTTCAACATCCGAAACTTGCATGCTTAAATTGATTCCATTTCCAAAAGGATATTTCATTTCTCCAACAGACCAATTCCCGTTAATTTGTTCAATCATCAACTGAATCTGTTCAAGTTGCAAAAACACAAATTTATTTTCAGGCCGTTCATATTTTATTTCAAAACCGAGTGAAAGATAAAATTCTTTTGATTTATTTATATCAGTTACACTCAGTTCGGGTATAAGTGCATTAAATTCCATTTATCACTACATCTCCTTTTTTGCAGTTTCCGTCCATTTGCGAATAAACTCCGTTTTTGCATCTGTATATCCGTCGCGGTTATGTTCAAACTTTTTCCAAAGTTCAAGTTTCATTTTTTCGTATTCTTTTGCCACATCCGTTTTCAGTGTAACCTTTATTAAAATCAAATACCGCAGGTTGTTTCAACAACCGAGGATATTTAATTAGCAATAAAAGAGTTTTGCAAAAACTCTAAGTTAAATCAAATGGCGCTATTTTAGCCATTTGATTTAAACGTTCCAAAAATCTTTATGTTCAGTCAAAAAGATTGGAAAGAGCTGCCACAATTCTTCTAAAGTCATTTCGGAAAGTTTTTTAGACATAGAGTAATTATACCATGCTAAGAAGATAATTCATTAAAGTTGTGATTAAAAATTAAATCTGATTACATCCTGATTTTGATTCTTCTGGGTGAGCAACAATAAATCCGCAGTTAGCTTCTTCATTTAATTCCCGGAGTTCTTTTTTACCATCAATGTAAAGTTGATAATCAATTCCAGTTGAATCATAGCCACATCCAACATCATATTCATCGCCAAGAGATTTACGAACAATTTCTTCCCGTTCTTCACGAGTTGTGTCTTTTATTAAAATACTACCCATAATTTAAAACCTGTATTCCTTAATTTCGCAGTTTCCAAGAAAAAAACTTGAATATTCTTCATTAGTCATATCATAAAAATAAGAATGAATGCATCGCGCAATTCCACCATGAGTTACCAGAAGATATGCTTCATCACCTGGAAGCGCTTTTAATTCATCTAGCAAACTGTATATTCTGTGCGCAAGCTGAAACATACTTTCACCACCTTCATAACTGTCAGCAAACTTCTGTTTTGCAAGATGAAAACTCTTATCCCCTGTAGAACAATCAAATCCTTCCCATTTACCAAAGTTCTGTTCAATCAAGCGAGGTTCAACTTCAAGCGGAATG
Organism: uncultured Treponema sp.; assembly: GCA_937892225.1. Lineage (GTDB taxonomy): Bacteria > Spirochaetota > Spirochaetia > Treponematales > Treponemataceae > Treponema_D. Next base: position 4,102 of record CALAUH010000131.1, on the reverse strand, counting down.
TTATTCGAATCTGCAACAATTTTTGCTGTAACGGCAGCACGCTTTAAAGGAGAATGCAAAATCTTATCAAAATGAAGATTCTTATCTTTTATCATTTGGGCAAGTGCATTTGCCTGTTTTAATCCGCCTTCATTCAAAGGAATATCTGTCATACCCTGAACTTTTGGAATAAGGTTCCAGTCTGTAAGTCCGTGTCGTGCAATGTAAATGTGGTTCATAAGAGCTCCATTGTTAGTTAGAATTTCTTCAAACTAAATCGATTATATTCGCATGTCCAAAGTAAACTGTTTTGGGATTACATTTCATAATGTTTTCCCAATCGGTTTTTAGCGCAAGATTATTTTCGTAACCGTCAACAAATTGTGCAGGTTCTAAATCTCCAACAAAACAATTTCCGTCATCAAGAATTAATGCAATTCCGTCTTCGCTGTGACTTGAAGTTGTAATAATCTGTCCCTGAATACCAATCTGTTCCAAAAATTTTCTGCTTTCATCAGCCGTAATTACAATTCCTTTATTTTCATCTACAGGAACATACTTGGCACCAAACTGTTTTTCAAAAATCTTATCGGAAAATTGAACAAAATTTTTCTGATTTTGAACAAGCACCAGTTTTACATCCATTTTCATAAGTTCACTCACAAGTCCCATGTGGTCAGGATGATAATGCGAGCAAAGCACATATTTTATTTCATTCATGGAAACATCATTTTGCTTAATACATTTGAAAAATGAATCTAATGTTCCAAACATATCAGTGTCAAACAAAAGATTATTGATTAAAAAAGTATTTGTGTTTCCGTATTTGAGCTTTGTTGTTTTCATTTTTAATTCCTTTTTTTTCAAAAATCTTAAAATATACAAAACAAATCAAAATCTGTGTAAAAGTTGAACATGGGGTTGAAAGCGACAGATAGAAAATTGAGTCTGGAAAAAAATGATGAATGATGTAGCAGACTGGAACACGAACACAAAAAGCACCGACAATTCCCTGAATCATTACGAACTTTGTACGGCCAGCTCCATTAAAAAATCCGATTAAGCAGAATAAAAATGATGTAAACAATACGTCGATGGAATAACCTTTTAAGTACTGCCAGCCGGCATCGGCAATCTGTAAATCCTGCGTAAAAAATTTGCAGAGTAAGTCACCGTGGAAAAATCCAAAGTAAGAAATAAAAAGTGCTACGACAAATGAACTTCCAATTCCGCAGAGCAAGGCTTTTTTAGCGCGATCCATTTTTTGTGCACCGTAATTCTGCGCAACTACCGAACTCATAGACTGACTGAAAGATGACGGAACGAGCATAATAAATCCGCAGACTTTTTCTGCAATTCCAATTCCGGCACTTGCAATAAGTCCCATGGAATTAATAATTGCAGTTACGAAAAAGAACGAAATGCTTACGAGCAAATCCTGCAAAGCAACTGGAACTCCAAGCTTTAAAACTTTACGGTTACATTCACCGTTGTATTTAATCATCTTAAAATTAAAATTAAACGGAAGCTCCATTTTGCGGATGTAGAAAATTGAAATTACAACACTCAAAGCCTGTGCCAAAACTGTAGCGATTGCGGCTCCGGCAGCACCTGTTTTTAAGACTGCAACAAAAAACAAATCACCAAAAATGTTGAAAACGCAGGCAATTGCAACAATAATCAGCGGAACTTTACTGTTTCCAAGTCCGCGGAAAACAGCACCAAGAAGATTATATGCAACAATAAAAAGAACGCCCGCGCCACAAATTATGAGATAACTTTTACAAGGTGGAACTGCTTCAACCGGTACTTTTAAAAACTTGCACCAAAGTCCTGCAGAAAAAATTGTAAAAAGCGAAACGATAACTGCAATAATAAAAAACAAAACAATTCCGTTTCCAATAATCTGTCCGCCTTCATCAAGTTTTTTTTCACCGATTTTCTGGCTAATCAAAATTGTAACTCCAAGCGAAATGCCTGTAATTACAAAAGTCAAAGTCATCATTATGTGCGAGCCATTTGAAACTGCAGAAACAGCTGCTGCATCACAAAACTGCCCGATTATAATCAAATCTACAGCGCCATACATTGTCTGCAAAAACATTGCAAAAAGAATTGGAAAAGCAAATCGCAAAAGCGGGCCAAGAATAGGTCCTTCAGTAAAATTAGAAACGGTTTTCATAGGTGAACAATATAGAAGAAAATATGAAAAAAAACAATGATGAAATATACATATTTAATTTTAAACATTGCATTATTATTAAAAGCAGATTAAACTGATTGTATATATAAAGTAGTATATTTATTATTGCGAGAGTCGAAGTATGAATAAACTAATTGAATTTGTTCAAAAAGATAAGCGCGGCATAATACTAACTTATATTTTTGCTATTTTCTCATTTCTATATCATCTTTCTTTTATATTCGTTTTTAAATCACTAGGTGTATATCCTTTATTCTATTTTAATTTTTTTAGTGTGGTAATATTTTTATCACTTGCAGTTTTATTAGCTCTAAAGAAAAATCATATTAAAATATTTTCATTAGGTTTAGCGGAAGTTGCCATACATCAAATTCTGGCAGACTACTACATTGGCATTGAAGCAAACTTTCATTTTTTACTTTTAGCTGCAGCTCTTACTTTTTTAGTAACGTGTGAAGGTAAATTCTTACAACCTATCATTTATTCTATCTTTGCTTCAATCATATTTTTTTCGGCAGAATTACTTTCAAATAAATTAACACCAGTTTATACAATTCCAATCAATTCATTAAATATCATAAAAGCTGTTAATACATTCTTTGGTATTTTCCTTATTCTTTTATGTGTTTTCATTTATACATTCATTGTTAATCATATAGAAGAAAATCTTGAAAGCCAGGTTGAAAATCAAACTATCGACATTAAACAAAAAAGCAAAAAAGTTGACGAATTACAAAATCATATTATTTACAGTCTGGCCAGTTTGGTAGAAAACCGTGACTCAGATACGGGCGCTCATATTAACAGAACAAGTTCTTACATAAAAACAATCGCTCAAGCTGCCAAAGATAAAGGATTATACAAAGGAATCCTTACAGATGATTATATTTTTACTCTTGGAAAAGCAGCACCTTTACATGATATAGGAAAAATCGTTGTTCCTGATGCAATCCTTAAAAAACCAGGGAAACTTACTGATGAAGAATTTGCTTTAATGCGTACACATACTTTAAGAGGTGCAGAAATTGTAGAAGAAATCGTTGGAATTTCAGAAGACAAAATCTATATACAAACTGCACAAAACATAGCTTTATATCATCATGAAAAATGGAATGGAACTGGATATCCATATGGAATATCAAAAGAGAAAATTCCTTTATGTGCCAGAATTATGGCATTAGCAGATGTATTTGATGCTTTAGTTACAAAACGATGTTATAAAGAATCAATGTCTATGGATGAAGCATTTCAAATAATTATCGACGGCGCTGGAACTCAATTTGATCCTACGCTTGTTGAAATCTTTATTGAATCAAGACCTGAAATCGAAAAAGTAACAAATCTTTATTACGAAAAATAATCATAAATCTGTGATATAATCTTTGTATGACTGTAAAAAAATTTATTAATCAAAAAGATTTCTCCTGTAATGTCTTTATTTGTTCTGATTCAAAATCTTCCTTTATCATAGACTTAGGTTATTATGATGAAGAAATCGAAAAGTATATATCAACTATTCCACCTGTAAAATTCATTTTGCAGACACACGGACATTTTGATCATATTTTAGGTTTAAATGAATTTGTACAAAAAAATCCCGATATTCCAGTTTATATTCACGAAAAGGAACTTGAAGTAGTTCTAGATGATTATAAAAACTGTTCTTCATCAATGAACATGAAATCTTTTATTCCAGCTTTTTCTTTTAAAACTTTTACAGAAGGCACTCTAAATCTAGAGGATTTTTCTTTTAATATAATTCATACACCAGGACATACTCAGGGAAGCTGCATTTTTTATTTAAAGCAGGAGCGGGCGACCTTGGCGGCGGAGGCGGCGTCCTCGGTGAAGACATCGGCGCCCACGCTGTCGCAGAACTCCTGGGTGATGGGCGCGCCGCCCACCATGATCTTGACCTTG
>CALAUH010000130.1 GCA_937892225.1 uncultured Treponema sp. | reverse complement strand
TGCAGGAGCATTTCAAGAAATTGAACGTTCCTTTGCAGATATGAGTACGGATCAGTTACTTTTAAATCTTGATGAATTGATGGATTTGAACAGAAAAAGATTGCTTTTTGATTACATAAAGCAAGATGATGAGTTTGGCTTTAATTTCATTTTTGATGGCAGAGAAAATGCTTCTTTTGCAGAAAGTGGAAAAAGAGCTTTGACTTATACAAATCTGAAAAGAATCTGTGATATGGATGAGTTTAATTCAAATGATCCTGAGTTAAAGAAATCCTTAGAATTTTACGATTCTGTAATTCATAATGAATCCTGGTGTGAAAAGCAGATGCAGCGAATTGATCAGTGGATGAATTGTGATGCAGGCTCAAGCCAGGCAGTTTATGCAAAATGCTTGAACAGAAGTTTTCAGGACCTGAGATCAAGAATTGTTCAGGAGCCTGAAATAACGAAAACTAAGGTCCGTAAAGTTGATTATTCAATGGACCGTTAAATTTTAACTCTCTAAATCTGAAAAATTATGTATGGATATATGAATAAAATGGAAAAAATGCAATCTAGGACAGTCTAGGTTGCGTTTTGTTTTTACTGATGTGAAAGTACAGCTTCACGCAGAATAGAATTTATTCTAGTCTGATAACCTTTCCCTTGAGCTTTCAGAGCTTCCAGGACATCAAGATCAATCTTGATAGAAATGGCTTTCTTGATAGGTGTGACTTTGAAATATTCAGGATGTGCAGGAGCAAAGTCTTTCAAATCTGAATCAGAGAATTCTGGAATATCATCATCATAGGTTACTGGAAGAGCTGCAATCTCTTTAAGTCTTTCATCTGTTAATTTGTTTGATGTAGGCATTGTAAACCTCCTGCAATTTTGGTTCTGCTTTTCTAGCAGAAATAATTCTTGTTTTTCCATTGCGTTCCGTATGAACTGCTGCAATTATTACAATTCCACGGATGCTGCCGACACTAAAATATCTATCTTCTTCAAGTGAAGAATTTTTATCGTCAAATTTTGTCAGAAGATATGGATCGTCAAATACTTCTAGAATTTCTGAAAAAGAAAAACCATGATTTTTTATGTTTAATTCGTCTTTTTCAGAACCCCATTCAAATCTTCCATCTTGGCTGATAACAGTCATTATGGGCCCCTTAATAGTTTCTAATATAAGTATATAACGAGAGATATATAAAAGCAAGTATATTTTATAAAGTATATACTCAACTGTATATAATAGAAATTCTGTCTACTAACCTAAATATTTAGGTTAGTAATTACCCTTTTCTTTTATCACCTGCTTTAATCTGAAATTATTATCAAATGTATTTTCGTTTAAGTTATTTAACTCTAATAAGTTTCTGATGCACCATTCAGGATCTTGTGTATGGAATGTATAATAAACATTATTCAACTGTTTATAAGGGAAAACTTGCATAATAAAGCTTGTTGATTGTTCTCTGGTATATGAAATGTAACGGTATAAATAACCAATCCAGAATAAAGAACTTTTTGAGTATTTTATTTTTCCGTAGGAAGAATCTCCAAATTCGTTTGTAATTTGAGAAAGTCCTTCTTCTGCATCAAGCGACAAATTTGAGCTGGTGTTTTCATCAAGAGTTTTTAATAAATCAGAATGGAGAAATCTTCTCAAAAAGACAGCAGAAGAACATTTCAATTCTACAGATTTTTCAAAGAGTTTTCCCTGGAATTCGCACAGTAATAAGCCATTATGATCAAAGTTTTTCATTTGAAAAGTTCCTCAATATAAAGACCTGTTTTAAATTCTCTTTTTGCAAGTTTGAGTTTTGTATCGATTTCAAAACTTCTTTCCATTAACCTATTTCTACAATCATCACGTTCAGGTTTTGACAGATAATATTTTTCAATTGGAATTAAATTTGATAAGGCTTTATCTGTTTTGAATATATATTGAAGTCCAAGCTTTGAAGCAGACAATGAATGAAGAGCTACATCTGTGTTGATTTCTCCTTCTGTAAATTGAGACATTATGTAAAACATCTTATTATCTGCGATAGGAGCAATTATTACATCTGCAGCATTGATTTCTGCAACAATATTTTGAATAATCTGATTTGATTTATAGTGTTCCAGAGTGCCACGATGATAGCAAATGGCAAGCATCCATTCTAGATTGCATTCAAACTTTTTTATTATTAGGTTTTCTAATGAATATCTAAAGGAATATATAGAGGCCCCTTCTTTTTCGCATACAAAGGAGAAAGCTTGATTATAGGTTTCTCCTAGATAAAAGCCATTTCCAAAATCACAGTTATTTCGTGAACCTGTTGTAGTAACGGTTGATAAACCATCTCTTGAACCGTGGAACAAGACAGATCCATATTTTTCTTTTATGAGTTCTTCTTTTACGGAATTAATTCTGTATTTATTTTTATAGATGTAAGAATAAATTTTTTCGCATACATCTTCTCTTGCAGAATTCTTCTTCTCAATTTCATTTAAGGTTGTTCGTGAAATACCGGTTAGTACAGATAATTCAAGTAAATTGATTTTTTCTGTTTCAAGAATAAAATGAATATCTTCTTTAAGATTGTAATCACAATTAATTGTTATCATATTGAAAGTATATTATCTTGAACTTGTTTGTTCAAGTTGAACAAACAAGTTCAAGGTTCATACAAAAGAAAACTTAAATCATCTAGAACAGCGGAATAAAAAGTTTATAATTTTATTCTGTAATCACAAAATCTTTTAATCTAAAAGTTAGAATAATATTTGAAGAACCAATTAGAGATCCATCTTTATTTTTTATATAAGAAGAGCTCTCTGTAGTAGATATTGAAATATATTCTGGATAGCCGTAAATATTATTATATTTGCATTGGAATATTTCAGAATCATAAAGTTCTGCGTTTACATCTTCCAATGCTTGTTTGTATTTTAAATATAAGAATTCAAAAATCTTATCTATACTCTCAATATAGTATTCACTACCTTTTTCTATTTCGTTTTCAGATCCATCTGTATAATTTACGTTTACAGTACAATTTTCATTATTAACAATGGTATTGCCTAAAATAAATTCAGGCATGTATCCATCAAAACTATAAGAAAATGAATATTTTTTTATTCCAGAATTAGTCCATTTTTCTTCTTGTTTATTGAATTCTTCCATATCAAAATTAACAATTTTAGGAATACTTTCTCTTGTACATGAAAATAATGGAATTAAGAATAATGTTAAAATACACATATATTTATATTTCATGTGGTATCCTCCTTATTAATTTTTTGGTTTTATATTTGGAATTATTCTAAGACAATACTGATAATAGTAGTTTTCTCCATATACAGAACGCTTTATTGAATTAATTGTTGAATCATTTGCGATTGGACCTTTCCCAGCTGCTAATACATTATCAATATAATATCCATCACGACTTCCACCCCATCCAAGGTTACAATGTACATAATTTGTGGTAAAAGTTTGCACATCGCTTTTATTTGTTTTATTTGTTGCTGTACATTTCATATTACAATAACCATCTACAATAAAAGCATGTCCTCCGTCGTATCCTGAGGTTGTTTCCCAAGTCCACCAAAGGAATTTATTTCTTTTGGTAATTTTCTTGCTTGCGCCTGTAATAATAAGAGGACAATTATTATCTATAGATTTTTTTATTGTTTCAAATGAATAAGATTGTTCAGTGCCAACACTATATCCTACTGATTTGAGAAATGTAGAATAATTGCTTGAATATGAAGATGTTGAGGAGGTACCATATTTTGAATTTATTCCTTCGGCGACTTGATACATTAATGAACCTACCATCATTTTTCCATCTGTTGATAGATAATCTGCCTGCGAGTTTTCTTTCATTAATTTCCAATCGTATTTTCCATTCCATGATTTTGCAGTTTCCCAATTTTTATTCAAAGATTTCCTTATAGTTGTTGTTGTTTCTTTGGGAAATTCATGGAAAGCAAGAATCTGTGCTATAGCAGTTGCTCCACACCCAGTTAAATAATTTTGTCCTTTTATAGCTACTATTCCTGAATTATATGGACTAGATTGATTCCAGTCTGTTTTTGTAAGACTAGAAATATTACCTGAATTGTAAACCCAATTAGAAAAAGAATAATTTCCTGACGAAGCAATTTCAGCATAAGCTGAACGAGATTCTTGTAATTCATTATTTTTAATTGAATTCCAAATTTCTGCAGTTTCTTCAACATAGTCTTCTAAATTGGAACAAAACATTTGCATAAATGGAGAATCCGAAATATCTTGATTAAACTCAGAATTATCTACGAAACAGATTATTTCACCAATTCTACGATCGTTTGTAAGAATAGCATATCCTTGTTCACTAGATTCATTATTTGAAACGCCATAGAGATAAAATTTTACTTCATCGTATTCATCACCCATTGCACTTCTTTGTGTTGATAAATTGCTAGATGGTAAATATATTTTTGCAGTGTCAATTTTTGAAATGTTATATGTATTAGATATAACACTACGACTTGAAGTTTCCTCTTTTGTTTTTAGAAACGATATTAAATTAGTTGAAACATCTTCATCTGATAAAATATAATTTCCAGTAACAGCTAAATCTATAAGTTGTTGTTTCCTCTCTGCATTTATAAATTCATAATTATCTGATGGTTCCAAAAACTGTGGGTTTTCTAAGGTTCCTGTAATATCCTTTTTACAACTAATAAAAAATAAGGATAAACATCCAACAATTAATAAAATTTTTTTCATATAAGAATCTCCTTTTTTTGTAATTATAACATAAATTTATATTTTTGTGAAATATTTTTTAATTTTTCTATCATATTTATCCCTTGTTTAGTATAAAGTGATAATTTTATTAATATATGAAAATCAAGAAAATATATTAAGATTTTTTTATTTGTTTCTTTAACTGATTGCTGATAGAAAAAATTTCTTTTTATATCTCTGATATACTTATACTGTTAAGGTTTATTATTCTTCATCCGACAAGACTTCATTTACTTCACCAGTTCTATACCCTTTAGACTTCATATATTCCATCAGGTTCAAAGGTGGTAGATCATGCTCTGCCCTTCTCTTATTTTTTTCTTCAAGCTTTGCAAGAAGTTCTTCAATGGCCATTTCTGCAGGATTGAACCTTGTCTTTGGCTTTGGATTGTTCTTCTTTGCAGCCTTTTCTTTTACAGTTTGATCCCAGTTCCAAACCCATTCATGAGGTGGAAGTTCGTCAAAAGGACCTTCTGTATCTTTATCTTTTGCGAAATCATGCAACTTGTAGATTTCAAGATTTGTGCTGAATGCGTAATTTACACCTAATTCTTCTGCAAATTCTTTGGATCTTTCCATGCAGGCATCGCAGTCTTCACCAGGAGTCATAACGGCTACTGGTTCTTTTTTTTGATTTATTAAAACTATGGCTGGTTGAATCGGTTTCCCTGATTTTCCAGTAAAAATATTTTCAATTCTCAGGTATCTAGGACGCCATTTTGAGCGAATTGTATTTAGATGTTTCATTCCTATTTTCAAGGAACGAGATTTGATCTTTGTGAACTCACCATTGGCGATATATTTTTCAACTGCTTCCCTAATGTCAGTGCCAGTGCAGTCAATTTTTTCGTTTACTGAGGTCCATAGATATAGTCTAAGTCTAGAATTTTCTCCAGGAAGAATTCCTGGTTCTTCTACACATTCTGCTTGAAGAAATTTTCCATAATAATCAAATACAACTGATGTATCGCCATTTTCTTCTATTGATACATCAATGATTTTTGCACCAATCAGACTGAATACTCTTCTAAGAAAAGCTCTATGAACAAATGCAGGTGCATGACCGGTTTCGATTTCACATTCCTTGATAGCATACTCTACCCTTTTCCAATTCAATCTAGTCTGGCTGAGTTTTGAATCGTCTAAAGAATTGAGTTTTGTCTCTTTTAGCTTGAGGTATTGATTTCTTGTAAGATTTTTTGCACGCAGTAATTTACGCCAGTTTTTCTTTATTTTCTTTTCGCCATCTGTAAAAATTTCCGGAAACCATGCAAAGAGATAATCATACTGTTGTGCAGATAGCTTGTAGTCATTGTTTTCGTCATGGAGAATTACTGTTTTTAGTACAAGGCGTGTTATTCTCATTTAAAAACCTATATATTTAGATTATTTGAGATTGTTCAGGATGTTTTCATGGATTCCTGAATCGGAAATTATAAGCTTTCCGGCTGAAATTTGAAGTGCAGCATAATCAAGGCACATTCTAATTCCATGTGAAAGACTTAATCCTTCTGCTCCAAAGAGTTTTTCATATTCCTTTTTCTTGGCTTTACTTATATAGAAGTTTAAGAGAACCTTTTCTTTTTCATCGTTCTTCTTTTCTTCCCTGGCCTTTGTTTCTGTTTCAACTGCCTGATTAATGATATTTAATTTTGCAGCAGTTCCTGCAGCTGCAGTAGCTAAAGCTTCACTTTCCTTTAATTTTGCCATTTTATTATTCTCCAATAATATCGTTTACGATTGTTTCCAAAACTTCTGTTGTATCTGGCTTCATGCGGTCCAAAGCCTGAACTGCTTTCTGCTGCAGAGCTGCTTTTTTGAAGATTTCATCATTAGGGACCTTATATTTTTTGAGAGTGAGTTCATCAATTGTTGTAATGAGACTTTTCTGAACGGCTTTTCTCTTGTCGTAGTTATTGAAGATGAGTTTTTCAAGAACTGGCTTTGAATCACCGCTTTTGAGTTTTGTTAGGAGAAGGAAGAAGTCTGATAATCCATCAATTGAGTATTTATCAATCTGCAGAACTGGGATTACTTCATCAGATCCGAGAAGCACTTTTTTATCAAGTTCAGAATAAGATGGTGGCATATCGAACAGAATGAAGTCAGGAGATAAAGCTGCTAATTCTGTAATAAAATTCTTGATGGCATTACGATTTTCAATTTCTGTTGCTTCACCTCTGGCCCATTTGTCGAGTTTTCCGCCTGCAGAAAGTTTTTTACAAGGAACCAGGAAAAGACCATTGTATTTAGTTCTGCATACGATATTTGCTATTCCGATGGAATCGTCATAAAGGTAATCTGCAAGTTCATATTCCATAGAATCAGGATCTGCAGGATAGAACTGGCTTGTAAGGTTTGCCTGGCTATCTGTATCAACGAGGATTACTTTCTTTCCTTTTGTTATGAGTTCACCTGCAATTGCTGCAGTAAGAGTTGTTTTTCCGACTCCGCCTTTGTGGTTATAGAAACAGATTGTTTTCATGAAGATGACTCCTTCTCAAAATCTCAATTTTCATTATAAATGCAAAGTTAAAAAATGTAAAGAATATATATAGAAACTTCTTTATATAAATAAAGAGAATATAAAGAGAAAGTTCTTTATATATATAAAGAACATAAAGAAAAAGTTCTTTATATAAAATAGAGGACGCAAATAGAAGCGTTTTAAGGGGGGTGTTTGAAAAAAAACGTGTAATTACCCTACCCACTCGTTTTGAAGCGTTTCTAGGGCCTTTTTTGAATGTGTACATTTTTTACCGGAAATTCGACCAAAATTCCCTAAAATTCGACCAAAATTGCCTGAATGTGGTACTGTTTTTTCTTTGCTGCAGAACTATATTGTAAACATAACTTGAATGGTTATTTCTTGGATTTTATAGCTTTTACTGATTACTGCAGCAGCTTTTATTAGTTTTGGTTATTGATTTTTTACAAGATTTGACCGATAATATAGGTAACGGCTTAGAACCCCGTTTTTTACAGAGTATTAGATTTATTAAGAAGAACTTAACAAGTTGATATTGGCATTGGTCTAGTTGTAGACGTTTTCCGATTGCCAGTATAAGGCACTCGGGAGAATGCTGATATTTGTTTTGTATTGATTATTTTTTTGTTTTTCTAATACGGCAAAAAATATAAAAGATACGGACTGGTTTATATTGAGTAAAACTCAATATCAATTTGTTAAGTTCTTTTTTTTATGTAATACCGAGGTTCTTACCGTTGGGGAAAAATATATTGATGTGTCATTCTGTGGCACTTCGGTATATTAAAATGATGGTGGGAATCGAAAAAAAGTGAACTCATTTATTGGGACATCGGCAGCGGCATTACAAACTCAACTCAAATCGTCCTATTTCATAGGAAAGCAATCCCAATATTTAAAAATTCGCAGTGCTTTTAACAAAGGCCAGGAGCAGAACAGAAGCAGATACCTGGATGAAGCTCTCACCTATCCATATATTCAGCCAAATACACAATTCAATCTCAAATGGTTAGTGTTCGATGTAGATCGTGATTTTAATATCGCTGAGATCTATGACTGTAATGCCCCTATTCCGAATTTTGTTGTAGTAAATCCAGAAAACGGCCATTCTCATTTGTGGTATGGATTAAACCAGGCAGTTTATTCTCAATTTCAGTTTAAATCTTCAAGACCAGTGCAATATGCTAAAGCCGTTTATAAAGCTCTCTGCAAGAAACTTGATGCAGATGTGCATTTCAATAAAGTTCTCTGTAAAAATCCTATTCATGAAATGTGGCAGACAATTTCCCTTAGAAAAGAACTGTATGATCTATCTGAACTTGCAAGTCATCTTGATATTAACTGGATAGATGAGACTCCGGCCAAGAAAAGAAGATCTCGAACTGCTGCAGCAACAATAACGATGGAAGATGTAGGGCAATTCTCAGGAGCTGATTCAGGATCCAGAAACTCAGAAACCTTTGATTACTGCAGATTTAAGGCTTATTCCTACAGAAGAAATACAAATTGTTCAGAAAAAGAACTCATAGACTGGACCTATGCTCTTGTAAAGACAGTAAATGCAAGTAACCGGCCATCTATGGATGAACGAGAATGTTCACAGATTGCAGAATCAATTGCAGTCTGGACCTATGCAAATATTGATCCAGCAAAGGCAAAAGAAGCTATGTATGACGAAGCCGATAGAGAAAGATCGTTGCTTGTTCGTCAAAAGAAAGCGGCCAAGAAAGTGAAAGAGATTAAGAAGTATCTTAAGAAACATCCTGATGCATCAAACAGAGAGATTTCCAGAGTTTTAGGTGATGGATTTTCTACAGATACAGTAAATAGGGCAGTAAAGAAGATTGCAGCCGAGAAAAAAGCGAAAGCAGAAAAGGCTGCAGCTTCTCGAGCCGAAGTTGTGGGATTAGTTCCTTCTGATGATCCTTTAAGTGAGAGATTAGTAAATCAGGTTGTAAAGGCTGTAGGCCTTTTGGGTTCTCCTGGTATTACTAGACTAACTAACTGACTTTTTTTACTGGCGTAGCCAGTTATTTTTATTATCGGTATTTAGTCCTTTTTTTATAATAACAAAGGGCAAGAGTGAAGCTTCGCTTCACCGCGGCAGGTGGGGTCTGGGGACACTTCCCCAGTATAGATCAAACAGTTTTCTTCTTTGTTCTTTTTATTTGTTATACAAAAAGTTGCTGCTGCATTTTGTATAACATTTGTTCCAGGTCCTGAAATTTTTTTCCATACCTGGTGAAATAAATTGCGTGAGGTATTTAGAAAACCTAAATATTTAGGTAAAATAAAAGCTATGGAATCAGTAAAACAGATGATGGATGATCACATTGAGCATCTTACAAAAGAAACAGATCAACTTAGAGCTAGATTAGAGACACTTTATGATGAAGCACAAGGAAAGACTCGCATTTATGTAAAACAAGAAGATCTTGATAAGGTATTTCATCAGGCAGAAGCAATTGCTCGTGAAATGGTGTCCTTGCAGTCTGCTAATGAAATTCTATATAAGAATAGGGGAAAAGCTTCCTCTAAAAAAGCAGTTTCATCAAAATCGAATGGAAAATACGGCGGCCGGCCGCCAAAAGAAATCGCTGAAAAGAAACGTCGTATTCAGGAACTGGAGAATCGAAGTTATGTTCTTTTTGAAACTTTAACAGATGCAGAAAGAACAGAACTTGATGAATTGTATTATGACATAACTGCATGGGAAACAAATAAAAAAATGCGTATTAAGGAAGAACAAGAAAACCTAAATAAATAGGATTAAACAAGGAGAGGTATGAAGTATTTTGAATTGAAAGACAGTTTCAAAAAAGATGATCCTGGGAATTTTGTTTTTTTTCTTTCTTTTATAGCCGTTCGAAGTTCATGGGAAATTCTTTTCATGTATAGAAAGCATCCTTATGAGAAATATATTGATTTTTATACATCTCATAAGGATTTATTTTTGAATTGTGATGCAGCCTTAAAAGATTTGATTGAAAGTAGGTTGGTGAATGACAAATCCTATAAAGGTCCTTCGGAATCTTCTGCAAAAACAATTTTGGATGAGTTTGAAAAAAGGTGTATAAATTACCTGGAGGGAACTTCAGAACGATGGGGAATGATGCTGAGTTTTGTTTTTGGCTTTTTCATTTTTTTGCTTTCTTTAGGGGGGCTTGCAATACATCAATATTTATTAAGCATTATATTCCTGCTTGTTTTTGTTTATTGTTGTTCTGAGTTTTGGGTTAATCTCCGATGTTTTTTAGCAATTACAAAAAGAGTAAAGTCATATAAAAAGCAGCTTAAGTGGTTTCCATTCAATATGGATCTTATTTATAAGTTGATGGAATCATCAATGGAATTGTTATCTAAAATTGAAATTCCTGAAATTGCTGCAGATAATTTAGATAACGAAGAAATCAGGCTTCTTGAGGAACTTTATCAGGAAGGCCAGGTTTCTAAAGAAAATGGAAAATATTATTTGGTTGGACCGGTAAAAGCATTTTTAAAATGGCGAGAAGAAAACAAAAATGTCTATGACATTCAGAATAAGTTCATTTGTAAGTATATATTGCAGTCCGATGGATCTGTAATTAAACCTGGTACAATATATCAGGCAAAGAGCAGAAATAAAGAGGATGAAAAAGAGTTTTTAGAGTAATCTTGCCGAAATCTTGCTTAACCTTGCCATAACCTTTTGAACCTTGCGTGAGATTTCAATTTTATAAATCTAATATGGAGACATACGATTTTTAGTCGTATGTCTTTTTTTTTGCATCAGGAGGATTTATGGAAAAAGTGATTATTAAAGATCCAGAAGAACTGAAAGGTGAAAAGCAGTTTGCAAGCAAATATGTAAGTCCATTTTTCAGACCATTCTATCTATATAGGTATCAAGTTTTGCGTGTAATGAATCTTTCCCCAAGTCAGGCCAGAAGTAGAGTTATGTCAGAACTGAATATCATTTGGGAAAAAATAGGGGAGGATCTGCAGCATGAAGAATCCTAACTTTCAACAAAAAACAACAAAGACCGGCTACAAGTTCCGTCCGTTTTCACTGGTTGGCCACAGTCCTGCTGCTGCAAAAAAAAGGCAGCAGCAGGAGCAGAAGGGGTGGCCATCCGTTCAAAGACCTACACTTTCCGCCGGTCTATGTTGTTGCAAGATTCGCAAAAGTGTAAACACTTTTACAAATCTTGCCAGGGAGTTCACCCCCTTGGATCCTCGTCGCAAAGATAACGGACCAGAAAAGTCGGTCCATTATCTTTGCTCAGGAGAACTTGCCTATGAATAAGAAAAGACAAAACACTGCAGCGTTCCGTCTTTCTGATTCTGAAAGGCAAGTTCTCAAGGACCGAATCAAAAACTCTGGAATGAGTAGCCAGGAGTTTCTTCTTCGGTCCTCGCTTGAAAGACCAATTATGAATGTAGAAGTCTTTCAAGCTCTTTTGGTTGAGCTTCGTAAGCAAGGAACAAATCTCAATCAGATTGCTAAGGCCTGCAATTCTGGCCGTCAGATGGATGCTGCAGAAAGTGCAAAAGCTGCAGCTAGGAAAATTGAGAGAACAGTTCAGTCCTTGAGATTCTTCTATGAGATGGAAAGCCGGGGAGTGGATCTTTCTAGATTAAAGAAGGCTTGTGATGAATCTGCAGCAAATCCATCAGATCAGGACAAGAAGATCCTGGAGGAGTTAAAGGCAGTATGGCCATTCTTAAAATTGTAAATCGTAGAAATGGGAAAAGAAAAAGGTCCCATCTGGCCGGAGTTATTAAATATGTCCTGAAAACAGAGAAGACAGAAGAAAAACTCATTTACGGCCAGAACCTAGAACCAGAAAGAGCCTATCAGATGATGATGGAAACAAAGGATCTTTTTAATAAAAGGAAAGGAATGGATTATTTTCATTTTGTGTTGTCATATCCGCCCAATGAAAAAATCACTCCTGAACAAGCTTTGGAGCAGGCCAAAGAGTTGTTGGAAAGAACAAAGAAGTTTAGGGGATATGAAACTCTTGTTGCGGTCCATCGTGATAAGAAGCACATCCATGTTCACTTCATTGTTAATTCAGTGAACTTTGTAGACGGCCGGAAGTTCCATCTTTCCAGGAAAGAATTGGAAGCATTAAAGCAGCTACAGAACCAAATCAATATAGAGAAAGGTTTTTCTGCAGCACCTGGAAAATATGAAGATATGAACGGAGAAGAAAGAACCGAAACCGTTTCAAATAATAAAAACACTTATCAGCTTTTGAAACGTGCTGAAAGTGGGGAAGTGAAAAGTTATGTGCAAACTTGTGCAATTTCAGTTTTGACACAATCTGCAAGAGCTTCCAGTAAGGAAGAGTTCATCCAGCTTATGGATCAGGATGGATTTGAAACCATCTGGGATGACAACAAAAAACACATAACTTTCATTGATAAAGAACGTGCAGCAGCAGGGGAGCAGAAGTGCAAAATCCGACTTTCTAAACTGGCGGATTACTATGCTGAATTCAAAAATCTTAATACAAAGGAGGATTTAATAAATGGCTTTGACGAAAACCGCAGAGTATCAGCAGAAGCAAGAGGAAATAGCGAAAGCACCAGACCAGACGATTTTGGACTTTCAGACAACGATAGCGGATCTGCAAGGACAGATAAGGGGTCTGACATCGACGAACTTAGACGCAGAACAGAAGATCAAAGATCTGAATTCGATAATCTCCGACAAGGACAAGATAATCTCCGATCAAAAGGAGCTGATCAGTCAGCAGCAATCGGACAACTTGACCTCGATAGAAAACAACGAGAAGCTGCTAGATCTGAACAAGGCCACACAGTCTCTGGACCAGTCAAAAAAGATCAAGGAATTGGAAGGTAAACTTGATGCTGAAACAAAGAAACCGCCTAAAACTGTTGTTCAGATTCAGAAAGAATATAAGCAAAAATGTTTAGGCTGCATAAAGGAAGAACATGAAAAGGCAATCCAGTTGTATGAAAACAAACATACTTTATATGAAAGCTGCATTGCAGCTGGAGGTCTTTATGCAATTGTTATGACAGTTTTCCAGGTAATCAATGCAGATGGATTTTTATTTTTCTGCAAGAAACTTGGAAAAGTGATAGGGGAGTTTTACATAAAAGCCTGGGATTATCTTTGTGCCATTGAATTTAGTAGTGCTGCAGGAACAGTTACAGTTCAGGCTCTTTTTGCCTTGGTCATAGTAGCAATTACATTTGCGGTAATAGCCGGAATTGTGGCGTTGTATGTTGGTCCTGAATGGATGCGACATTGGGGAACAGTTGCAGAACTGGTTATAACACTTGGAATCGTAATCAACTGGGACCGGCAACTATGGGAATTATGGCATCATAATTTACTTTTGGTTTGGTTATATTCCCAGATTATTTATTTTGTTGGAGCATTCATAATCTGGAAGAAGTTCATTGATTATTAGACTGCTCTAGATTGCAATAGTTCGTATAAATGTACGGCTAAAAATCAAATAACGCTATTTAGGATGCTTAAAAATGGACCTCTCGACATTGAATAAGCATCTATAAATAAATCTAAATTAAAGGAGCTTGTAATGAGCGTTTTTTCAAATGGCGGCTATGTGCCGGAAGGAATGGATTTTGGAGAGTGGGTTGAGTACTTGAATGGAATAGATGAGTACGAAGCTTTCCAGGATTATTTAGAATTTTTGGAAGAAGAAGAGGAAGAATATCCTGATGATCTTCTTATTCCTACTTTGAGTGATGAATCAATTGCATCACTTAAAACGGTGGCTGCAGGAGCATTTCAAGAAATTGAACGTTC
>CALAUH010000129.1 GCA_937892225.1 uncultured Treponema sp. | reverse complement strand
AAAGCACCTGCTGTTTATGATGAAGACAGTATTCAGCATTTGGAAGGTCTTGAACATATTCGTCTGCGCCCTGGTATGTATATCGGCTCTTTGGGCGACGGTTCAAACGAAAACGATGGTATTTATATCCTCTTAAAAGAAGGAATTGATAACGCTGTTGATGAATTTTCTCAGGGCTTTGGCAACAGAATTGATATTGCTATTGAAAATGGCCGTGTAAAAATCCGCGATTATGGTCGTGGTATTCCTCTTGGTAAACTCGAAGATTGTGTTTCAAATGTAAATACTGGTGCAAAATATAACAACTCTGTTTTTAAACAGGCTATTGGTATGAATGGTGTAGGTATTAAAGCTACAAACGCACTTTCATCATATTTTAGAGCAGCCTCTATTCGTGATGGAAAAATGGCTGTTGTTGAATTCCAAAAAGGAAATAAAATCAGTGGAAAAACCGGGGCTGCAAAACCTGGTACTAAAAACGGAACTTACCTTGAATTTGAACCAGATGTTGAAATATTCGGTAAATACAGCTTTAACATGGAATATGTAGAAAAGCGTTTGTGGAATTATGCATATTTGAATCCTGGACTCTTACTCAAATGCAATGGCAAAGATTATCTTAGTGAAAATGGTATTCAGGATCTTCTTGTTAATGAAATGGGCGGTTCAAATAAAGCGTTGTATAATCTGCTTAATTATAAAGGGGAAAATCTTCAGTTTGTATTAAGTCATACTGCAAGTCTTGATAAATTTGTTTACTCTTTTGTTAATGGACAGAGCACCGAAGATGGTGGTACTCATGTTACTTCATTTCTGGATGGATTTACAAAAGGTGTTAATAGTTTTTTCAAAAAAGAATATGATGAAAAAGATGTTACAAGCGGATTGATTTGTGCCCTTAAAATTGGTCTTGATAATCCTATGTTTACTTCGCAGACAAAAAACAAGCTTGGTAATGTTGAAATTCGTGCTCCAATTATTAAGGAAGTTCAGCTTGCTGTTGATGACTGGCTCAGACATAATCCTGATATTGCCGGTAATCTTGAAGATAAAATAATTAAAAACCAGAAAGCTCGTGCAGAAATCAACAGTGTTACAGATAAACAGGTTCGTGAGGCTGCTAAATCTGTTACTCTTAAAATTCCAAAACTTAAGGATTGCAGATATCACCTTCAGGATGGCGCAAAAGGCGCTAATTCAATGATTTTTATTACGGAAGGAGATTCGGCTACTGGTTCAATGGTAGGAAGCCGCGATGTTTCTTATCAGGCAATTTTCTCTTTGCGTGGTAAACCTGAAAATATGTATGGCCGTAAAAAATCTGCACTTTTTGATAATGAAGAATTAAAAAATCTTACATTCAGTCTTGGTGTTCAAAAAGATATTGAAGGCCTTCGTTATGATAAAATTGTAATTGCAACAGATGCCGATAATGATGGATATCATATCAGAAATCTTGTGATGACTTATCTTCTATTATATTTTGAAGAACTTGTACTTTCTGGTCATGTTTATATTCTTGAAACACCGTTGTTCCGTGTTCGTAATAAAACTAAAACCGTTTATTGCTACACAGAAGAAAGCCGAGATAAGGAACTTAAAAAAATGGGTGCTTCTGCAGAGGTTACTCGATTCAAAGGATTAGGAGAAATCAACCCTTCAGAATTTAAGCAGTTTATTTATCCAAGAAAAGAAGGCGAGCCAGAAGATAAGGGTATGCATCTTACTCCAGTTTCAATTCAATCTTTG
>CALAUH010000128.1 GCA_937892225.1 uncultured Treponema sp. | reverse complement strand
AGTTCCGCGCGAGTGCGCTCCATTCCTTCGGAACGCCTTCGGCGCTGCTCCAATCCCTTGTCCGTGAAAGCTCGCAGGCGGGTATTTTACGAACAAATTGAGTCATTTGCGATTCTTATTCGTACTTTTTAAGTTTCAATGTTATTATAAAAAAAGAGTCTTTAATAAGTAAGGGAACGCCCTAAACAAAGGAGTATATATAAAATGAATTATTGTGGAATTGATTGCTGTAAAGATTGCGGCAGATTAGCAGAATGTGGTGGCTGCGAAAAATGTGGTGGGCATCCGTTTGGTGGAAGTTGTGTTGCTGCCCGTAATAAAGATTTTACTTCTTTAAAACTTTCGCTTGTAAAAGAAATCAACGCGCTTGGAATTGAAGGACTTCAGATAAATGACCTGAATCTTTTGAACGGCGGGTATGTAAATCTCGAATATCCTTTGGAAAACGGAACAAAGGCGAAGTTCCTTAATGACAACGATGTATATTTTGGAAATCAGATTGAAAGAAAAGGCTCGGAGCGTTGCTACGGTGTTGTTGCCAATGAAAAGTTTATTCTGGTATGCGAATACGGTTGCAACGGCATAGATCCGGAGATTGTTCTGTATAAGCGGAGATAGACAAAACTTCGCAAATAATGTCGGGTATAAACAGGCATGTTATAATATATTAGAAATCACAAAACGATGTTGAAAAATGTCAATGTCGTTACGGGAGTAAATATGACATGGCTTGAAGCTATCAAAAAATCAATCTGCTACATCGAAGAACATCTTACAGACGATATCACTGTAGATGATGTTGCACGTGAAGTTTACATTTCATCTTTTCATTTTCAAAAAAGTTTTGCTATTTTGTGTGATATGACGGTTGCCGAATACATACGAAACAGAAGACTTTCTCTGGCCGGCAGAGATTTGAGAGTTGAAGGATGTAAAGTAATCGACGTTGCAATGAAGTACGGATACGATTCCCCAGATAGTTTTACCAAAGCATTTACTCGTTTTCATGGCATTTCGCCAGTTCAGGCGAAAAAAGGGGAAGGTGAATTAAAAAACTTTCTTCCTCTAAAATTACAAGTTTCAATGAAAGGTGGTTTTGAAATGGAATGCAAAATTATTAAAAAGCCCGCATTTACAGTAATTGGTGCGGCAAAAATTTTTGGTGGAAATGACGGTTTTACAGCGGTTCCAAAAATGTGGGACGAACATTATGCAAAAGGTGAAGGCAAATATATCTGCGGCATGTATGGCGTTTGTATAGACGATGTAAGTAACTCTATTGAAATGGAACCGTTTGTCAAAAATCAGCAGAAAAAGGAAACACTGACTTCTTTTAAGTATTTAATCGCCGATGATTATGTTCCTTCAAAAGAATATCCAGAGCGTTTTGTAACACAGGAAATCCCTGCAAACACATGGGCAGTTTTCCCATGCAAAGGACCAATGCCGTCTTCAATGCAGGGTGTGTACCAAAAGATTTTCAAAGAGTGGCTTCCTGAAAACACAGACTACGAACTTGCAGGTATGTACAACATTGAATATTACACAGACAGTTCAAAGTATGAAAAAGGAAATCAGGATGAAGAATATTATTCAGAACTTTGGTTTCCGGTAAAGGCGAGATAGAATAAAACTTATGAACAAAGACTGGTCGGTTTACAAATCAGTTTTAGTTCCAGTCAACTCTGCAATTGCAAGTCCGTAGTTTGTCATCGGAATGCCTGCATCATCGGCTGTGGCCTGGCGCGCGAGCATGTAGCTTCTGTTGAACATGCAGGCACCGCAATG
>CALAUH010000127.1 GCA_937892225.1 uncultured Treponema sp. | reverse complement strand
GTCAACAAAAACATATTGTCCGCTTTTGTCCATTATTTCCTGACAGATATCAACAACTCCAAATTGTACGAAACAATCTGTATTTTCCTTAAGTGAAAAACTTTTACAACTTTTTTCTATTTTTTTAAGAGATTCATATATTTGATTGTAAATACCGCTGATTATTTCTGTCTGCATCTCTAGTTCCTCTGGTCTATGATTGTTACAGATGATAAATATGGCAATTCGTCTTCTTTTAAGATGAATTTATCTACAGCAATATTTGCATCAATATCTTTAATTTCCGTCTGATTTACAGATAGAATTGAATCTGTTTTTTCTAACTGTTTAAGGATTGCTCCTTTTGTAACACTCTTTCCAAATTCCCAGCCCTGTCCGTCTTCTCCGAGAAGTGAATGGAAATGAACTAAAAGCAGTTCTTTTATCTTTTGTTTTTCAGCTTCAATATTGTAAACATTACTCTTGAATTCAAGAGAAAGTGTAATTTCAAATTCTCTGTAAACAGGTCCCTGAACGGTAATTGCTGTTCCGACTAACTTTCTGTCTTCAAGATATTTTCTTACTCTTCTGATTAATTCTCTGGAAGGAATAAGTTTTGTATCATAACTCATACCTGAAGAAATTTCTGGAATGATGATTGTACAGATTTCACCTTTTTTTGTTTTATTTTTTAAACAGTGTGCACGTCCTACAGAAGAAGAAGCTTCTTTTGCAATCCACTGGAAATCTTCTGCTGTTACTGCTCGATTAAGACTTTTGAATACTCCTGCTGCTCTGGATTTTAAACTGTCAACAGATTCCATATTACATCCACCTTCAGATGCAAATGGATTATCACAGCCTGCAATATAAGGAATACTTTGTGTTAAAAATTGAAGTTTATGTGCAGCAACATTACCTGATTCACCACCACCGACTTTATATTCTTCTATTTTAATATTGAATTTTCCTTTTGGTGGAGTAATACCATGAATACCATCTCCAAAAGATATTTTACCGGTTGAATAATCTACTGTGTAATGTCTTGAAAATGCATCGGAATTATAGAAGTTTTGAACTTCTTTGTAAGTTACCCAGATTTCATCTTTTTCCTGTTTATATGGTTCTTTGATTCCTTCATTTTTCATTTTATCTAATTCATTATTAGGAGGAATTGAACCTTCATTAACTACAAGTTTTAGTCCTGGAAGAAGGTTAGGGTGTGCAACATTATAAAATTGTCCAGGAGCACCAGTTCCTGATCCAATAACTTCGTTTGTGTAAGTATTTTCATTAGATGCATATACTGCATTTGTGATGATTGATTCAATAACAGGTAATTTTTCAAAACTACCGTTTGTTTTTACAGCTCTAATCCAGAATAAGTTTTTACTATATAATTGTAAATCTGTAAAATCTTCTGGAATATTAAAATCAATAAATCCTGATTCTGTAAAGTTCTGTGTAAAATCATTTATTTCTAATAATGACCATTGTTTTCCATCCCAATATTGCCAGTCTATATTGATAAAACTAGATTTTTTTGTTTCATTATCATTTTCTTTTAATAGTGATAAGAATGATGAATCTTGTTCTCTTGATTTTTTTATTTTTTGAGATTCATTCATCTTAAAGTAAATAGAAAATTTTCCTTTACTGATTTTATCTGAGAATCCTAAGTATAATGATGGTAAATGTTCATTATTTATATCAAAAAGAAGAATTTCTTCATCATCTTTATTTTCAATACAGAGTTTTTTAAGTTTATTCCATTTAAAATTACTGTGAACTGTAACATTTTCCGGCAATTGTTGAGGAGCATTGTATGTAATTCTAATTTTACTTAAAAGAGGTGATTGAACTTTTGTTGTAAATTCCCAGTTCCATGTTCCTTTTTCATCTTGTACATAATTTCCGCCAATTGAGAAATCTTTTGTAACAAGTCTTACTCTTATCCATAAATGTTCAACATTGTTTACTAATGTGGTTGTTATATCATCTGGAACTTTGAAACTTACAATTCCACTTTTCTTAAAGTTAAATGTTCCATCCTGGAATTCATTTTTATTTTTAGAAAGTCTTATCCAGTCTTTACCATTCCAATATTCAAAAGCAAATTCTGCATTTTCATTGGAAGATTCCTGTACATAAACTTCGCTGAAAGTAAAAGATAAACTTACTTTTACTTTTTTATTTTTAAAGATTTCATCAGCTGATATATAGAAGATTTCGTTATATGAAGGAGTTTCAGAGAAAAGTCTGAATGAATTGTTCATATCAATATCTGTGTATGTACTGTTAGAATTTGCAATACATTGATCAGGAATAAAGCCTTCGCCTTCAAAAATACTTCTTACTTTTAAACTTTTGATTTTGAATGTATTTTTATTTTCTGGAATGTCAGTTAAAATTGCCCGTAAAAATAAACCTGTTGTTCCGTTAATTTCACATGGTTGTAAATCAATTGGACCTTTTAAATAGATAACATCATCATTCTTCTTGAAGCCAGGTAAAGTTGGATATACAGGAAGTTCAGACCATATTCTACCATCCCAGTATTCCCAGTAAATATGATTTATAATTTCATCATTAACAGAAAGAATCTCAGATATAGGTTCAAAAGTGATTTGAATGCCATGACCTTCTGAAAGATAATTGAATACAGGTGAAGAAATATATAAATAGTGTTCGATAGAGTTTTCTGATTCAAAAATCGGGAAAGATTTAATTGTATTTGGGGAAGTACAGAATTCAGTATATTTTTCTTTATTTCTATTAATACAACTGTTTAAATTTGTGTTTCTTACGTAAAAATTTTGTTCAGTTTCAAAAATAATTGGCTGAGTATCTGCAGTTACGGATGCAACTTTAGTACCTTTTTTTATCAGGATATCTTTTTTGGAACCTGCAACAGGGAAAAAATTGATAATTGCTCTGGAACTTTGAGGTGCAGTTAAAGAAAGTCCCATTAATTCAAGCATTGCTAAATATGTTTTAGACGGAACTTTATTTAAGCGGTAAAGAGTCATTTCTGTCATCCATGAAAATAACTCGATTAAAGTAATACCAGGATCAGAAGGGTTGTGGTTAGTCCATTCAGGACAGTAACGAGGAATTAATCTAATTGCTTCTTCTTTTATATCATCAAAAGTTCTATCATCTAAGTTGACCGTTGGAATCACGTTCGCCTCTCTCTAAATAAAAAGGATATACCATATTAAAAAAAGTATTTACAGAACGGATTTCATAATCAATTTTAATATTAATTAAACCTTGATTAAGAGGATCTTTTTCTCCAGTAACTTTTTTTAAAATAACTCTTGGTTCCCATTTAATTATTGCTTCTTCTATATAATGTACCGCCAGAGAAATTGTTTTTGATGAGTCAGGAGAAAAAATGATGTCGTTGATTTTACATCCAAAATCAGGATGCATAACTCTCTCACCTGGGGTTGTTCCCAGAATTATGCGAATAGATTCTTCAACACTTTTTTCATAACTTGAAGTTGCGATATTTCCATGAACATCAGTGGTTATAGGAAATGCCCAACCTTTACCTAAAATATTTCTTGACATTTTATTTATATATTAATTATCTTTTTTAAATATCTTTTTGTCAATATATACATTTGTGATTTAAGAAATAAATTATTTTCTTTTAAATAAACTTGTACTTTATTGAAATAATCCTGAATCTTCTCTATTATATTAACCAATAAATGTCGAAAATTTATTAAGTAATTTTATAAGGTTATATTATGGACAAATTAAAAATTTTATTAGCAAAAGGAAGAATTTACGAATCAGTTTATTCATTATTAAATGATGTAGGAATCTCTATTTATCTTCCAGAAAGAACTTATTTTCCAACAACAAATCAAGATGATTTAGCATTTCAGGTTGTAAAACCTCAGATAACAAGTTTACTTTTAGCAAATAATAAGGCTGATTTAGGTTTTAGTGGAAAAGACTGGGTTTATGAAAATGGTGTGCAGGATGATGTTGTAGAAATTATGGATTTAGGATTTGATCCTGTTCGTATTGTTGCAGCAATTCCAGAAGCTCGTGATTTTAATAAATTGTTAAAAAGCAAAGTTATTATTGCAACTGAATATCAGACTTTAAGTAAAAAATGGATAGAAGATAAAAAAGTTGATGGAACAATTTTTAGAACTTGGGGTACAAGTGAAGGTTTTGTTCAGGATACAGAAGATTCTATCGCTCAGATTTTAATTGATAATACATCAACAGGTTCATCTTTAAAAGCAAATCGTCTTAAAATCGTAGACACTCTTATGGAAAGTTCAACAAGAATGTATGCATCTAAAGAAGCAATGAACAATCCAGAGAAAAAGCAGAAAATATTAGAATTAAAAATGCTTTTTGAAACTGTATTAAATGCAAAAAATCGTGTTATGTTAGAAATGAATGTTTCTACAAAAGATTTTGACAATCTTATAAAAGGAATTCCTGCAATGAAGAGTCCTACAGTTTCTTCATTATTCAATAATGATGGATATGCTGTAAAAATTGCAGTAAAAAAATCAGAAGTACCAAATTTATTGCCAAAACTTCAAAAATTAGGTGCTACAGATATTGTTGAATACGAACTTAGAAAAGTAATGCTATAGTTTAAGGAAAATAATATGAGAACTGCAACTGTAAAAAGAACAACTGGCGAAACTCAAATTGAACTTACATTAAATCTTGATGGAACTGGAAAATGCGATGTTGAAAATCCAATCGGTTTCTTTGATCATATGCTTAAATCTTTTTGTAAACATGGTATGTTTGATTTATCAGGTTCTATTAAAGGTGATTTGAACGTCGATCAGCATCATACAATTGAAGATACAGGAATCGTTCTTGGTGAATGTTTTAAAAAAGCTCTTGGTAACTGTGCAGGCATTTTCCGTTCAGGATTTTTTATTTATCCTATGGACGAAACTTTAGTTCAGGCTTCTGTTGATTTTGGCGGACGTCCTTTTTTAGTAAGCAATGCAAATTTAACAGGAACTCCTCTTGTATCTATAGGTGATGATGGAAAAGAATCTTCTTTTCAGACAGATTGTTTTGAAGATTTCTGGCAGGGATTTGTTAATTCAGCTGCATGTAATTTACATATTGATGTTATCCGTGGTCGTTCTGATCATCATAAAATAGAAGGAGCATTTAAAGCTGTAAGTCGTGCAATACGTTCTGCTGTAGAAATTGATGAACGCAGAAAAGGAACTATTCCTTCTACAAAAGGTGTTTTAGTTTAATGGAAGATATAATTGTTTATACAGACGGCGGATGCTCTGGAAATCCTGGTCCTGGAGGCTGGGGAATTGTTGTAATTGCAGATGGTGTTGCAAAACAATTAAGCGGTGGAGAAGCATTAACTACAAATAATAAAATGGAACTTTCTGCCGCAATAGCTGCATTGTCTGTAATTAAAAACACACCTTCTTTTGCTGGACGAAATGTTGTTGTAAATATAGACAGCCAGTATGTAAAAAATGGGATTACCGCCTGGATTCACAGCTGGAAACAAAAAGGATGGAAAACTGCTGATAAAAAGCCTGTAAAAAATCAGGAATTATGGATGCAGCTGGATGAATTAAATTCTTCTTTAAATGTCAGCTGGAACTGGGTAAAAGGACATGCAGGTATAAAATACAACGAAATCTGTGACAGTCTTTGTCAAAAGGAAATTGCTAAATTTAAATAATTATTGTAAAAGAGTTTTGAAGGCATTCAAAACTCTTTTTTTATCGCAAGTCCATTCTGGAGATATTAAGAATTTTTTTGGTGGATCGCCGGTAATTCTGTGTATTACGATTTTTTTATCTATATGATTTAATGCTTCTTTTATCAGATTGAAATATTCTTGAAAACTAAGTGGAGTATATTTTTTTTGATTATAAAGTTCTTCCAGTTTTGTATCAGATAAAACATAAAGGACGGTTATTTTAATTCCAAATGCTTTTTCGCTAAAATTATTTTCTTTGTAGCAGTTGATTACATCATCTAAACTTTTAAACATTGTTTCTTTTGATTCTTCTGGTAACCCAAAAATCAAATGTGTAACAATATGTATTTTGGGAGCAATAGTTCTTATTCTTTTAATTGCATCAAAATAAAAGTCGGTTTTATAACATCGGTTTATTAATAAAGCAGTTTTGTAATCCTAATTCAAGCTGTATAAAAGTTCGGTTGCTAAGTTCTGCTAGTTTTTGAAGCATTGAATCAGAAAGACAATCTGGCCTTGTTCCAATGGCAATTCCTACAATGTCTTTTTCTTGAATTGCTTTCGTAAATTTATTTAAAAGAAGTTCTTCATCACCATATGTATTTGTAAAGTTTTGAAAATATACAATATATTTTTTTTCACTGTGTTTATTAAATTTTTTGTCTACGATTTTTTTTGCTTCATTAATTTGATTTTCTATTGAATCTGTTTTTTGTGTTATAAAATCACCGGAACCATTCTGGCTGCAAAAAATACACCCGCCTGTTCCTTTAGAACCGTCCCTGTTTGGACAAGTGCATCCTGCATCAATACAGATTTTATATACTTTGCAATTAAATAGAGACTTGTAAAAATCTGAAACAGTTGTAAAGTTCATTTTTAGAATTGTATCTTAGCACCTAAAGAAATCATAAATTCCTGAAGACTGAATTGTGTAAAAAGAGATCCGAGAGGAATGTTTATATATAGTTCTGGTCCAATATTTACATTTTTCGTCAATTTAAAAAGGCAGTCAATTCCACCGGTTAAGTATAAGAAATGTGCATTTTTGTAGAACCATGAATTTATTACTTTTAAATCATCTTTTGCAGTTCCTGTAGAACCATAATCATCAGGTGAAACTTTAGAAGCAAGTGTGGCAAATCTTATTAAAATGCCTAATCCGGAAAATGCACGGACCTGGAATAAATTATTGTTCAAAATATTAAATCCAACCGGAAGATTTAAGAAGAAGGAATATGCAATTGCAGTTCTGTTTTCAATTTCGGCAGGTAAAACTTTGTTACCAGACACCAGATAATAATTTGTATAAAATCTGATTGATGGTGAAAAAGAGAGCCATGTATCGTTTGGCCACTGTATTCCAAGATAAATTGGATAGAATAATGGAGAAGGTGCACTTATTGTTGTTTTTTCTGTATTGATGTAAAGAGATGGAGTTAGTCCAAAGAAAAAATCTAATCTTTCAAAAAATGATTTATCTGTTTTGGTTTCCGCAGTTTGATTTTCTGGAGCTACGTCTGCTTCCTGAGAAAAAAGAGAAAAACTAAAACTGAGAAAAAGAATTGTTAGAATAAATAATTTTTTAATTTTCATATTACTAATTGTGTTTATTATAAAGGGTTAAGTCAAGATTAATTGATAAAAAACCACTTTTATTAGTTTTATAGAAAGATGTCTCTTCCCAGCCGGCATAAAGTGTTGTTCCTGCAATAACAAAATCTGTATAAATATATCCGTCTGGTAATTTTGGTAATCTGATTGCAACAGGATTATTATTATTTAGAACTCCTTTATGAGGTAAAATTCCTTCTATATAAAAAGTTCCATCCTGAAAAAGACATGCACTCCAGCTTTTAGAAATGACTGCTTTTGAATTTAGTTCATGACGTGCTGTCTGTAAATTGTTTGAATAATACAAAGGTGAACTTCCACCTGCAGATTTTACTTCTACAACAAAAGGTATTTTGTCGCTAAAACCATTCAACAGTTTTTTTATTCTTGATGGGGCAGAATTGAAGTCTTTTATTTCTTTGCTTTTCTTAAAATCATCCATTGAAATTTCTTCAACTCTGAATTTATTTTTTGCATTGTTTGGAGAAAGAGAAGTAATACTTGTCATTGGCATAAATGTTACAAAAGAAAAAGAAGTTTTTTCTTTATCAACAGTTTTAAGATTACAATAAAACTTTATACCGTCCCAGACAGTTTCTATAATTTCTGTATTTTTTTCTTTTGTGATATTATTGATATTAAGAACCGGATAAATTATTTCAGATTTTTCATCAAATTGTAAAAGATAGGCATTATTTTCTGTTGCTTTTGCAGCATTTGGCGAATCTTCAAAAAAACTGCTTCTATAAATTGAAAAAACAGGAACATCATCACTGAAAAAAAGATTATCTGCAGTATGATTTGAAAAAACAGAAATATCTTTTGTTAAAGTTATCTTTTTTTCTTCAAAACAAAGCAGACCTAAACGATTTACAACTGCAAATGCTTTGTCTCCGCTGCCTGTATTATTTGCTGAAGAAATTCTTATTGCATCAGGCCATGGAACCATAGTAGAAGTAGGTGCAAATTCAGGTTTTTCTATTTTACAAAAAGTATCATTAGAAAAATAAAACCATTCATGTTCAATATCCGAAAGTAAAAATGTTTTTTTATTCGGGTTTGTATTCTGTTCTAATTCAACGTTGCCTTCATATTTTTTTTTCTTTTCACAGGAAATAATCGAAACATTCAACAGGATAAAAGAACAAACAGCTAACGTTATACTAAAAATCAGTTTTGTTTTATAGTTAAAATTCTTCATATTCTTCTATAAATATCGGCAGAAAACTGTATTCAGCACTAAAAAAAGTATCAGAATTTCCCAAAATAATTATCTGGACATCATTTTTTTTATAAAAAGAATTTGGTACATCTTTTTTAAGACTGATTGTCCCTTCAGATAAAATTTTCTCATTTTCCGGAATATACGGAGAAAGTAAAAAATCATTATCATTAATTAATTGATTTTTATTAATTGTAAATGTATTTTTTGAAGAAATATCATTTACAGAAAAATCATTATTGGAAATACCCAGAAGAATTTGATTTCTGTCCAAAAGCCACGGATTGTTAACTGATAAAGTTTTTTTTGAAACTTCATCGTTAAATCTTTTCCAGTTGAATTTTCTGACATATTCAAAACCTTCACACTTTTTTTTGCATCCTAACAATAGTGTTCCCATTATATCTGCTGTAAATCCATCTTGCCATTTTAATTCCAGACAGTGGTTACCAATGAAAGGATAAATCGTTCCTGCTTTATAGAAAAATGAAACGTTTTGACCATTACAATTTTTTGTAATCGGTTTTGCTGTTACACATAAAGGAGAATTCTTTAAATTCCTAACCTTTATTTCACATGATGATGTTATAAAATCAGAAACAAATAGTTTTTCATCTTTATTCTGAATTATCTGAACCTGCCAGAACGCTAACTGTGGATATAAATCTGAAGAAAATTCTGGAGGCCATTCAGGCATTTTAATATTAAGTTCCTGAACGCTTAATGTATTCATTGAACATGATATTAAAGTGACACACAGAAAGAGTGATATAAATAATTGTTTCATATCTTATTTATGTTTAAGAAATGAAAAAAAAGGAAGTTTTTTGGAAAAAATTATAGAGTTCTGTTGTTAATTTTTGCAATTTCCGGGAGAACTTTCATGAGTTTTGAAAATTCTTCTGGCTGTAAAGCCTGTTTACCATCACTTAAAGCAGAAGAAGGTGAATTATGAACTTCTATAATAAGTCCGTCTGTGTTACATGCAACTGCTGCTTTTGATAAATCACAAACCATCCAATTTAAACCACATGCGTGACTTGGATCAATGATGATTGGTAAATGTGAAATTTTATGAAGATATGGAATTATGCTTAAATCAAGACAGTTTCTTGTATAATTGTCAAAAGTTCGAATGCCGCGTTCACAAAGAATTACATTTTTATTGCCGTTAGAAATGATATATTCAGCTGATAATAAAAATTCTTTTATAGTTGCAGACATTCCTCTTTTTAATAAAACCGGTTTGTCAGATTTTCCTAATTCCTTTAATAATTCAAAATTCTGCATGTTTCTTGCACCAATTTGAATTATGTCGACATCATTAAAATCATCTAATTGTCGGATATCTAAAAGTTCAGAAACAATTGGAAGTCCAGTTTCTTTTTTAGCACTTTTAAGAAATTCAATTCCTTTTGAACCTAATCCCTGAAAACTGTATGGAGATGTTCGTGACTTAAAAGCACCGCCTCTTAATAATGAAGCTCCTGCCTGTTTTACGGCTTTTGCAATAGATATAATCTGTTCTTCTGATTCTACTGAACATGGACCTGCAATAACCGGAATGTTTTTATCACCAAAGATGATATTATCAACTTTTACGATTGTATTTTCGCTTTGTATGTTTCTGCTTACTTTCCAGCTTTCGAGAAATTTATAATTTTGTGTTTCGTTTATATCATCTTGTAATTTATTTATCATAGTTTTCTGCTAATTAGATTATAAAAATATAGAACTTATAAGTGATTTTTTCAATATCTTTATTTTTAATATAAGTTTTTTCTTACATTTGCCCTAATTAATACATTTTTCTTTTTTAATATGATATACTAACTTTTATGAAAAAGATTATTTGTTTTTGTTTATTAATTTTATCGTTTAATTTAGTTTTTGCACAGAATAATTCTAACGAATTAATGCTTGATCCAGAATCTGCATTGTATTTGCAGGATGTTCCAATTAAAGAAGGTGTAGATGAATTTTCTGCAAAACTGGCAAAAATCAGAAAAGAAGAAAAACGTGAACCTCTTGGTTTAGTTCTTTGTGGTGGTTCTGCAAGAGCATTCTGTCATATTGGTGCTTTAAGGGCAATGGAAGAAAATGATATTGTTCCAGATTTTATCGTTGCCAATTCAATGGGTGCAATTATCGGTATGCTTTATGCGTATGGGTTTTCTCCAGATAAAATTCAGGAAATTATTAGCAGCATTAATTTAAGTTCATAT
Organism: uncultured Treponema sp.; assembly: GCA_937892225.1. Taxonomy (GTDB): domain Bacteria; phylum Spirochaetota; class Spirochaetia; order Treponematales; family Treponemataceae; genus Treponema_D. Next base: position 12,172 of record CALAUH010000127.1, on the reverse strand, counting down.
TTTGAACCTGTAATCCCGCTTAAAGGAGGATTATTATCTGTTCGTAATTATGAAGGATTAATAAATCAGCTGCTGGGTGAAGAAAGTCATGATGTAAAAGATTGTGAAATTCCTATTTTGATTTTATCCGAAGATGTTTACACAAAAAGACAGATCTGGCATGCAGAAGGTGATTTTTCTAAAATTATGTGTGCTGCTTTTGCAATGTCTGCATTTATGGAACCAGTAAATTACACTTTAAAAGATGGAACTGAAGTAAAACTTTTAGACAGTGGCGCCATTGATATTGCAGGTTTAAAAATTGCAGAAAGTTTTTCATCAAACTTAATTGTTTCTACTGCTTTTTATGATAAAGATGTAAATTTCAACAGCATGATTGTAATTTTGAATAGAACAATGTCTATTGGAAAAGAAAGAGTTGCAATTTCAGATATAAAGCAGTTTAAACCTGTTTTGCTTCGAAATGATGTAGAACATTTTTCTTTTATGGATTTTCAGAAGATGGAAGAAATTGCTGCTGCCGGTTACAAATCTGCTTATGAAGTTATGGATACATTAAAAAATTGTCCTCATGGCAAAAAAGATTTATCTGAAATTCGAAAAAAGACAGACGAACTTGGAGATGCACAGATTTACAGAGTAAAAAAAGGTGAGCCTGTTAAAATTTCTGAAAATTATTTTGGATTAAAAGTATGGCCGATTTTCCCTGTAGTAGATTTCCCAGATTTTTTCTTGTATGAAGATATTGGTATTTCTGCTTATGCATTCTTGGATTTTAAAAATGCTTTTATAAGGGCAGGTGCAAATTATCCTGTTGGAAAAAATGAATTTTCTGCAGATGCATTATTAAGAATTAATCCTTCTATGGTTTTTGATTTTACACTTTTTGGTTCATATGCATTCAGTTTTGATAAATGTAAACCTCTTGGACTTTACAGTGCATTCAGTCTTTCTTCAACACCAGGATTTTTCCCATACTGTTTAAAATCAGTTTTTATTACCGGTGAAATTCAGAATGATGAAAAAATGCTTATTCCAGATATCATATTTACTGGTGGTTTAAAATTCCAGGTGGAAAGTGGAAATGGTACATATCTTTATGTAAAACCTTATGCATTTGCCAGTGGTTATGATTATGATCCTTTCTCATTTGGTGTTGGTACTGAATTAATGAGTTCTTTGAATATTAAATATTTAGGCTTCGGTGAATATGCGTCTGTAAGATATGCTTTTTCTAATATAGATTCTTCTTGTCCTGCACAGACAAAACTTTGTAAATCAGATTTTTATCGTGGTAATTATGAAACAGTGTATAATAATTTGATTGCATCTTCATCATCTGAAATATGTTATGTTAATTCAGATCCAGACTTAACTTTTGCAGAGTTTTTAATTCTTCAGGAAATTAAGTTCGGTGGTTTCTTTGATTATGCTTATGATAGTAAATCAAATTACAGTGCGGGTGCTTTCTTGCGTGGTGATTTATCTTTGGTAGGATTATGCAGTTTTGTTTTAGAAGGCGGTTGCGGATGGGATTTTACAAATACAAAATTCTTCGGTTATTTTAATATGAAGAATAAAATGTAAAATCCACATCAGATTATTTTCTAACTTGTGCAAGACCTCTTTTGAACTGAGGAATTCTTGCACAGGTTGTTGTATTCCAGTCAGAACGATCGCCACGTTTTAAAAAGTGATATGCAACACCTGCAATCATTGCACCGTTATCTCCACAAAGTTTTAATGGTGGGAATACACAGTTCAAATCTTTTCTTTCAGCTAGCATTTCTCTTAATCTTGAGTTTGCTGCAACTCCACCACCACAAACAACAGTCTTTAAGCCAGTTTCATCTGCAGCAAGTAAAAGTTTGTTTACTAATGTTTTTATTGCAGTTTCCTGGAAAGCAGCACACATATTTTCTTTTGTATGTTCATAGCCTGGCTGCCAGAATAAATCGCACTGGTGAATTACAGCAGTTTTTAAACCGCTGAAAGATACATCGTATTTGTGTTCATTTTCATCAAGTTTTGGGATTGGAAATCTTGCTGATTTTGCGTCTCCCTGTTTTGCGAGTTTATCAATAATAACACCGCCAGGGTAACCAAGTCCGTAAAATTTCGCAACTTTATCAAAAGCTTCTCCTACAGAATCATCAACAGTTGTACCGAGAATTTCCAAATCATCAAAATTATTAACTTTGCAGATAATACTGTGTCCGCCACTTACTAAAAGCCCGAGAAACGGATATTCAACAGGAGTATCTAATTGAGCTGCATAAAGGTGACCAAGCATATGGTTTATTGCAATAAAAGGTTTTTTGGTTGCCCATGCAAGAGTTTTACCGAATGTAAATCCTACTAAAAGAGAACCCATAAGTCCGGGGCGGTTTGTCGCAGCAATAGCATCAATATCATCCAGAGTTAGATTTGCTTCTTTTAATGCCTGTTTAACAACAGGGTAAATCCATTCAGCATGTTTACGGCTTGCAATTTCTGGAACAACACCTTTGTATACCTTATGAAAAGGAATTTGTGTTGCAACAACATTGCTTAAAATTGTTTTTCCATCTTCTACAATTGCACATGCAGTTTCATCACAACTGCTTTCTATACCTAAAATTTTCATCTTTTTTTACCTTTTGATTTAGAAACTACACTAAAAGTATATCCTTTCTGCTTTAATTCCGGATAAACTTCTTTTAAGAATTCCGGTAAAAAATTTGCAGACCATATATGTCCAATCATTATAACAACTCCATTTTTATTGGCAAGTGTTAATCCTTTTTTTAATTCATTTAATGCATTTTCTTTTGTTTTTGTGTTGTCCAGAAAAATATTTCGTTCATACCATGAAAATCCCAGCTGCTGGCTTACATAAGGAATTTTTGTTTCAACATTAGTTCTGGAATCCAGGAAAAATATATCATTATCAGAAGCAAATTTCAAAATGGTTTCCATCTTTTCTGCATCAGCTGTAATTAAAGAGCCTTCGTGATTATTTATGCCTTGAATTGGTCCAATTTCCTGAATATTTTCAAAAAGCAATGATTGAATCTGTGATTCGTTCATATCTGGAGTAATTGCACCGTTACCAGGATTTATGTTTAAATCAATAGACTGCATAGGTTGATGAAGCATTACTTCATTTCCAGAGTTTCGTATTTTATTAGCCGCTGCTCTTGAATTTGGAAGTTTTGGCATTACTGCAACTGTAATAGGAAATGGCAATGATAAAAATGCATCAAGTTGTGAAAGATTCTGTCCGCCGTCGTCAAAGACAAATACTAACTGTGCACCGTTTTGAGCCTGTGGAAAATTATAAGTTTTTGCTGTCGGTTTTTGGACAGGTGGCTGTTCAACTATTGTTTTTGGATTTTCTTTTGGGTTTTCAATCTTTTTTACTTCTGGAGTCTGATTTATAGAAGTATTAGGTTTTTGTACAGGTTTTGCAGTTGTATTTTCTGCAGTTGTTTTTTTTGTTACGTTTTTATCAGAATTATTAGAATTTGATTTTGGTTTTTCAGTTGTTTTTACAGTTTCTTTTTTCTGTTCAGTTTTTACAGATTTTGCAGTTTCTTTTTTATTCTCCTGTTTTTGTTTATCAGAAGAATCTGTTTGAACTAATTCGTTGTCTAATTCTTTTCCTCTTTGTTTTAAAGTATCTTTTGCCTGTTCAAATCTTTCTGTTAATGATGCAGAAGAATTGTCAGTGTTATCAGAGGATGATGGTAAATTTGTAATTAATAAAAGAAATATACATACTGTAACAATTGCGAATGTTAAAAATACGGTTTTCCATACCGGAATGTATACTTTTTTTGATGAGCGTCTCTTTGTTGTCTTTCTAGTATTCTTTTTCATACCTGTCTATTTTAGTAATTTCTTTGACAGTTTTCAATAAATATATTATTGTAATTGATATTAAATTTACGATTAATGTTTTGCAGGAGGCGTTATAAAATGATTATTATTTGTCTTGATTTGGAAGGTGTTCTTGTTCCTGAAATCTGGATTGCATTTGCTGATACAGTTGGTATTCCAGAACTTAGAAGAACAACAAGAGATGAACCTGATTATGATAAGTTAATGAAATATAGAATTGATATTTTAAAAGAACATAATTTAGGATTAAAAGAAATTCAGGATACAATTAAAAAAATAGATCCTCTTCCAGGAGCAAAAGAATTTCTGGACAGTCTTAGAAAAGAATGTCAGACAATTATTTTAAGCGATACTTTTGAACAGTTTGCAGCTCCTCTTATGGAAAAACTTGGCATGCCTACAATTTTCTGTAATACACTTGAAGTTGGAAAAAACGGTGAAATTACTGGTTATAAGATGCGTTGTGAAAAGAGCAAACTTACAACAGTAAAAGCATTACAGTCTATCGGTTACGAAACAATTGCAAGTGGAGACAGTTTTAATGATTTAGGAATGATTCAGGCTTCTAAAGCAGGATTCTTATTCCGTTCAACAGAAAAAATCATTAAAGATTATCCACAGTATCCTGCATTTACTGAATATTCAGAATTACTTGACGCAATTAAAAAAGTGATTAATAATAACTAATGGAGAAGGTGAATATCTTATCGTTTTCTTAGGATATTCTTATTTATAAAATGTAAATATATTATAAAATGTGTTAGACAACGTTGTTGTTAAAGTATTAAGGTTATTTTTCATTTTATAAGGAGTAGACTATAATGAAAAAGATTATTGCAATTGCTGTAGCAGCTATTACTTTGGTAAGTTCAACTTTCGCACTTGACTTAGAAGTTGGTGCAAGAGGCATTCTTGGAAAAACATTTACAAATGATATGAAAGCTTTGGGTGAAGAATTCAAAGGCGTAAATATTAATACACCAATGGATTATGGTTTTGGTGTATATGGTAACTTCGCTTTGTTCGGTGGTCTTGGTATTCAGGCAGAAGTAAATGTTATGAAAGGTGGTGTAGAATTTACTGGTGAAAAAATCGATAAAAACACTGCAAATAAAGAAAATATTAAGAAAACAGAATTTGAACAGTGGCTTATTGATGTTCCTGTAATGGCTTGGTTAAACCTTGACTGCTGGAAATTAACAATCGGTTTTGGTACTGGTGTTAACTTCTCTTTTGCCATGGATCCAACTACAGATATTCAGAAAATTAAAGATGATGTAAAAGGTATTTATGGTGATAAAAACTTTACAGTTGGTTTAGTAACTGGTGCAGATGTTAAATTCTATCTTACAGATAATTTAGGAATTGTTTTAAGCGGAAGATGGATTTTGAACTTCGAAAAAACAACTGCTAAATATCCAATCGAAATTGCAGATGGTATTGGAACAGAGGTAGAACTTCCATCAATTGAGTTCAAACGTAATGCAATTTACGGTGGACTTGGTGTAGAATGGAAATTATTCTAATCTGAATCCTAAATAACTAAAAAGGAACAGTTTTAATAACTGTTCCTTTTTTTTGTCTTGCATATTTTTTATCATTTTATTATATTGATTTTAATCTTTTTGGGGTGCTGCATATTTTATGCGGCTGAGATTATACCCATATAACCTGATCCAGGTAATTCTGGCGGAGGAAAAAATGCACAGAGTCTTTTTTATAATCAACAAAAAATTTTTATTAATTTCTCTTTTTGGTTTACTTTTGATTAATATCAGCTGTAAGAAAAATGATGACCGTTCACAAAAAGTAATTGTATATACATATAATTCTTTTAGTAATGAATGGGGGATCGGTCCTAAAATTGCAGATTTATTTAAACAGAAAACAGGTATTTCTGTAGAATATGCAGATTGTGGAGACGGCGGTCAGATTTTATCAAAAGCGATTTTAGAAAAAAAAGATCCTTATGCAGATGTGCTTATTGGTTTAGATAATAGTGTTTGCAAAAAAGCAATAGAAAGTAATATTTTAGAACCTTTAGATTTCGAAACAGAGGTTTTAGAAGAATTAATTACTGAATTAAATGATACAGAAAATATTTATATTCTCCCTTATGATTACAGTCCTTTTGCTTTTATTTATGATACAGAATCATCTTTACCTGTTCCTCATTGTCTGGAAGATTTAACAAATTCAGTTTATAAGAAAAAAATTATTTTAATGGATTCAAGAACAAGTACTCCAGGTTTGGGCTTTGAAAACTGGGTTAATAAAGTTTATAAAGATGATTCAAATGAATATTTAAAAAGATTACAATCAACGGTATTAACATATGCTCCAAGCTGGAGTGTCGGTTATGGTATGTTTACGCAAGGAGAGGCTCCTCTTGTAATCAGTTATACAACAAGTGAACTTTATCATATTCAGGAAGATAAAACACAAAGATATAAAGCACTTGAATTTGAAGACGGACATATTTTGCAGGTAGAAGGTGCTGCTGTTTTAAAAAATGCTAAAAATCTAAAAGGTGCAAAAGAGTTTGTAAAATTTTTAGTAAGTTTGGAAGCTCAGGATTTGATTTTATTCACACAATGGATGTATCCTGCAAATAAAAATGTAGTTTTACCCGAATGTTCAAATCTTGTTATAAAACCGTCAATTTTGAAATAGAATGTTAAAGATTTTTTTGTATACAATTTATATTGCGCTCAGTTCAACAATAATTGCTGCGGTTATAGGTATAATAACAGCATATTTTACATCACATTATAAATTTATAAGTAGAAAGTTGATTTTAAGTTTATCTACAATTCCTCTTTGTGTTCCACCGTTAATTATGGCATTAGGATATGTCGGATTTTTCGGTATGAATGGAGTTGCAAACAATTTTATTAAATCATTGTTTAAGTTAGATGAATCACCGATAACTTTTTTGTATTCAAGTTTTGGTGTAATTTTGGTACAAGGATTTTATAACTTTCCGCTTGTTACAGGCATTGTAAATGAAGCGTGGCAGAGTTTACCAAAAGAAACTGAAAATGCCGCTAAACTTCTTGGTGCAGATAATAAACGAATATTTTTTACAATTACATGGAAAAACTTACGGGGCTCAGTTGCAGCTGCCTGTATGCCTTTGTTTTTATACTGTTTTTTTAGTTTTATGATTGTTCTTCTTTTTAGTCCGCCAGGATTTTCGACTTTGGAAGTAGAACTTTATCATACTGCAAAAACTGTTTTGGATTTACCTTATGGAATAAAAATCGTAATTCTTGAAACTGTTACGGCATTTTGTATAACTTTAATATATTCTTTTATTATTAGAAAAAATGATTTTTATAATTCAGGTACAACTTATATCAATTCGGAACTACAGAAAATAAAAGGAATAAAATCATTTGCTTTTGGTTCATTAATGTTTTTAATCATTCTGTTTTTTTTCTGTCCGTTTGTATGTATTTTTATAAATGGAATAAAATCACAAGAATTTAATTTTTACAAACCATTTTTTACAACCTTGGCAGTTGGTGTTGTAACTGGATTGTTTTGTATCATTATTTCTTTTTTCTATGCCGTGATGATTAAAATAAATAAAAAGCAGAAAAGTTTTTTATTACAGACAGTTCCTTTATTGCCTCTTGCAATTTCATCAGTGGCAATTTCGTGGATTGCATGTTTGATTTTTAAAAAAGGTAATATTTGTGTTTTGATTTTGTTACAGTGCATTTTATACTGGCCTGTTGCATATAAGCAGATACAGAATGGAATGAATAAAATATCCTTTGAGACTGATTCTGCAGCTCAGATTTTTTCTAAAAATAAATTTGACAGTATTATAAGGATTTATCTTCCTGCCTGTAAAAAGTATATAATCACAGGTTTTACATATTGTTTTGCAATGAGTGCAGGTGATGCAACTTTACCGTTAATGCTTTCGATAAAAAATTTTAATTCATTGTCATTGAACGTCTATAAACTTGCATCTTCTTATAAATTTAATCAGGCATGTTCCTGTTCAATCATCTTAATTTTAGTTTGCAGTATATTATTTTCAGTCTGTAAAAATATTAATTTTGAAAATCAATAAATTCATAGATTCGTTCTTTATTGCCGTTTGTATCATCTGTTAAGATTCTGTAGTTGCAATATTTTAAGATTTTCATATCTCTGTCAAAACTGAACATCTGGTTTATATAAAAATCATAATCATTATATTCAGGGAATTCACCGTAAACATTAAAATACTGTGTAAATTTTGCAGTATTGTTTATAAGTCTGAAAACATAAAGATTGTATTCCTGTAAATATGCAACTAATTTTTTATTGGCAGAAATGTAAACGACGTTTCCATAGTTGTGATAAGAATCTGTCTTAATATTTGCTAGAAGTTCGTCTTGTGATGTTACAACATAACTTCCGTCAATATTTGGGAAAATTAAAAATGCTGCAGATGAACTTCCGGTATGTTTGATTTTGATTGTTCCAATAGATATTTCTGATACAGATGATGTTGAAAATCCTGCAATATTTCCTTTATCTGTAAATCTTATTTCTTTTTGTGCATCAATATAAAAAGTATTACTTTCTACTGTAACAAGAGAAATTTCACTTGGGAAAATAGATGATAATTTTCCGTTAGAATGGAATTTTACAGTCTGATTTTTATCTGGTGTAATTTTACCGATTGGTGTATTTATTTCTGTTGCTGCATCATAGGTAAATTTTTTAATTGCTCCGTTTTCATAAAAGAATAATGTTGTTCCTTTAAGAATTGAAAAAGTTCCGTCCAGGATTTTAAAATCTGTATTTTCTGAAACATTAAAAAATTCAGGAATCCAGTTGTCATAGAATTGAATATAATCTGAATCAACCTGGATTTTTCCGTAAGGTGTTGTTAAAGAAAGTGTAGTATTTAAATAAAATGTCTTGATATTTCCTGAAGTATAGAATGTTATTTCTTTAGCTTGATATGGAAGGTTTCCGATTGGTGTTGATGCAATTCCTTCTTCGTTAGGTGTAAATTTTGTTACTCGTCCGTTGCTATTATAGTAAACGTAATCTTTTGCGACAACTTTTCCTATTGGTGTATTTATTTTTGTAGGTTCTTTTAAACAGACGTAAAGAATTCTATTTTCTTCCTGTTTAATATTTGTTACTGTTGCGTCAGTTCCGTCTGGTAAAATTATTCCGAAAAGATTTGTTGAAATTAAAAAAATAGATAAAAACAAGATGATTTTTTTCATTATTATTTATAGCCCCTTACTTTATAATAAATAACGCTATCATTTTAACTATAATTATAGTATTATTCAACATATGTTTTTTACTGCAAAAAATATTTATAAAAAATGGCAGACAGTTACTGTAGATTTTTCGTGTGATTGTGAAAAAGGTTCAATGACATGTTTGTTAGGACCAAGTGGAAGTGGAAAATCTACAATCTTAAATATTATTGCCGGATTAGAAAAAAATGATAAAGATGATTTGTATCTTGAATTAGATAATAAAAGAATTGATAAGCTTTTACCATCTGAACGTGAAGTTGGAATGGTCTTTCAATCTGGAGCACTTTTTAATCATTTTAATGTTATAGATAATGTTTCTTACGGATTAATATCTAAAGGTAAAAGTAAAAAAGAGGCTAGGGCAGAAGCATCTGATTATTTAGCAAATTTTGAACTGACTGGATTTGAAAAACGAATGCCACAGACTTTAAGTGGTGGCGAAAAACAGAGAGTTGCTCTTGCCAGAACTTTAATTATTCAGCCAAAATTAGTTTTACTTGATGAACCTTTTAGTGCCTTAGATTCAGATTTAAGACAAAAAATGGCTTTTCAACTAAAAGACTGGCAAAAGCAGTTTGGTTTTACTGCAATTATGGTAACTCACGATAAATTAGAAGCAGAAACCGTTGCAGATAAAATCATAAATATTTCAAAGAATTAATAAATCATTGTGCCAATACCGCGGTCAGAGAACATTTCTATTAAAAGAGAATGTGGAACACGACCATCGATAATATGAGTGCGAGGAACTCCACCATTAAGAGCAGTTTCACAGCATTCAATTTTTGGAATCATACCGCCGGAAATAATACCAGTTGCTTTTAAAGAACCGATTGCTGTACGTTCTATGCGTTTAATTAAAGTAGAAGGATCATCAATGTTTCTTAAAATACCGGCTACGTTTGTAAGCTGAACGAATTTTTCAGCTTTAAGTGCAACTGCAATTTTAGCAGCAGCTGTATCTGCATTTATGTTGTAGCGTGCGTCATCTCCCTGTTCACCAAGAGCAACTGTAGAAACAACTGGAATAAATCCTTCGTTTAAAAGAGAAGTTAAAATTTCTGGATGAACTTCTGTTACTTCACCGACAAATCCTAAATCTTTTTCTGTTTTTACAGCACGTAAAAGTCCTGAATCAACACCAGAAAGACCGACAGCTTTTCCACCTTTTTGTAAAAGAATACCAACAATGTCTTTGTTCAATTTTCCAGTTAAAACCATCTGAACGATTTCCATTGTTTCTGCATCTGTATAACGAAGTCCGTCAACAAACTTGCTTTCTTTACCAACTTTATCAAGCATTTTATTGATTTCTGGTCCGCCGCCATGTACTAAAACTACTTTAATTCCAATTGTATTTAAAAGAACAATGTCTTCCATAACAGCTTGTTTTAATTCTTCGTTCAACATAGCGTTACCACCATATTTTACAACGACAACTTTACCTACCCAATTTTTAAAATAAGGTAAAGCTTCTACCAAAACCTGCGACCACTGTTCTGTACTTAATGTGTTTTCAATATTTTCCATACTATTTTCCTTCTTTTGTCACGCGGATTTATTGCTAAGTTCTATAGTCTCCATTTATCTTAACAAGCCTATAATCGAAGAACCGTTAAAAATCAAGCCGCAAGGGTTGTTTTAGGTTCATCGAAAAAACGGCTTGCAAAAGCTACTGTGTTGCTTTTGCCTTTAATCGAAAAGATAAATGGTGACTATGTTCTATAGTCTCCATTTATCTTAACATAATCATATGTCAAATCGCAGCCCCAGGCTGTACCACAGGCTTTTCCGTCCTGGCACTGAACAAGGATTTCTACTGCAGATTCGCTTAAAATCTTTTTTGCTAAATCTTCATCAAGTTCGCAAGGAACACCGTTATCAAAAACCTGAATTATCTGTTCGCCATGAACTGTAGAATCAAGGGCTGGATCAAAATAACGATCAGCATTTTTCTTTGATGTAAACCAGATGCTTGTTTTATCTGGATCAAATGGAATGCCACTGTAACCCATTGCACACAAGAAACGACCAAAGTTTGCATCGGCACCAAAAATGGCAGCTTTTGAAAGTGATGAACAGATAATCTGTTTTGCAAGTCCGCGTGCTGCTTCTACAGTCTTTGCTCCTTTTACATTACATTCAATTAAGCGGGTTGCCCCTTCGCCGTCTGCTGCAATCTTTTTAGCCATTACTGTATTCATTTTGTTTAATGCTTCTAAAAATATTTCGTAATTTTTGTCAGCTTTTGTTATTTCTTTATTTCCGGCCATTCCGTTTGCCATGATTGTAAGTGTGTCGTTTGTAGAAGTATCTCCATCTACAGAAACACAGTTGTATGTACCAAGAATTGATTCATGTAATGCTTTATTGAGCATTTTAGAAGAAATTGCGCAGTCTGTTGTAATAAAACTGAGCATTGTTCCCATGTTGATGTGAATCATTCCAGAACCTTTACACATTGTTCCCATGCGGCAAGTTTTTCCACCAACTGTAAATTCAACTGCACATTCCTTAAAATGTGTATCTGTTGTCATAATTGCTTTGGAAGCTTCTGTACCAGCCTGAATACCAGCCTTCATTGTTGCCATAAGAGCCTTTGTACCAGCCACGATTTTATCAGTATTAATCTGCATACCAATAACACCAGTTGAGCCTACAAGAACACTCTTTGGGTCCTTACCGTTAATAGCTGCCACAGCTTCTCCTGTTGCCTGACAGATATCAAGTCCCTGCTGACCTGTACATGCATTAGCAATTCCAGAATTAACAATAATTGCATGAACACTCATATCTGAGTCTGTAATAGCCTTGTCCCAAAGTACTGGTGCTGCTTTTACAACATTTGTTGTATATACACCTGCGCTAACACATGGCGCATCAGAATAAACAATAGCCATATCTGTACGGTTTTTATACTTAATCTCAGCTGCTGTGCTTCCTGCTTCATATCCAAGTGGGGCTGTTACGCCACCTTCTATAACATTAAATTTATTTTTATTTAA
>CALAUH010000126.1 GCA_937892225.1 uncultured Treponema sp. | reverse complement strand
AGGAAATTTTACAAATTGCAATGCAGCAGTCGGCGTGGAATCTTGGTGCGGCGGCGGACGATTTTGAAAAAACTGATCACGTTTTTGTTGATTTTAAACTTTGTCCGAATGCGTGCAAATATCTTTCGCTTCCAATAAATGCAAATCTTATTTCTTATGGAAACAATATTGTTGCGGGAACTTCTGTTGAAAATCGCAGCATAATTGAAGAATATGTTAAAAAGTTTGAATGGTATCATTGTTTTGAAACGCCGAATATGAACTGGCTTGGCGAACGGCTTGCTCCTTTGGGACAGAAAATCTGTTTTATGGCAGAATATTTTTTGCCTGATGTAAATAAACTCAAACGCCTGGAATGCAATTACGAACTGCGGGTTTTGGGTAAGGAAGATTTTACTGATTTGTACAGGCCAGAATGGAGCAATGCTCTTTGCGAAAAACGGAAGGAACTTGACTGTCTTGGCGTTGGTGCTTATGATGGCGAAAAACTTGTTGGTTTTGCAGCCTGCTCTGCCGATGCCCAGAATATGTGGCAGATTGGAGTTGATGTTCTGCCTGAATATCGTCGTCAGGGAATTGCCGCAAGTGTTACAAGTAATCTTGCAGTAGAAATTCTTGAACGCGGAAAAGTGCCTTTTTATTGCTGTGCGTGGTCAAATATTCGTTCGGCGCGAAATGCAATTAAGGCAGGATTTATTCCTTCGTGGGTAGAAATGACAATCAAGCCTGCGGATGTAGTTGATGAAATTAATAAATAAAGGATGGAGAATAAAAAATGAAACTTGAAAAAATTGACAATGGAAAAGAATTTGACTGGGGAAAAACATCCAAAGATTACGCAAAATTCCGCGATGTTTATCCGGAAGTTTTTTACAAAAAAATAATTGAACTTGGAGTTGGAATTAAAGGTCAGACTGTTTTAGATGTTGGAACAGGAACTGGTGTTCTTCCAAGAAATTTGTATAATTACGGCGCTGAATGGTACGCTTCTGACATTGCAGAAAATCAGATTCTTAATGGAAAAGAACTTGCAGAAAAAGAAGGAATGAAAATCAACTTTTTTACTTCGCCTGCAGAACAAATCAGTTTTCCGGAAGGAACTTTTGATGCAATTACTGCCTGTCAGTGTATCTGGTATCCTGATGCGAATGTCTGCAGTCCAAATTTTTGCAAAATGCTTAAATCAAAAGGCAAATTTCTTGTTTTGTACATGGGATGGCTTCCACTTGAAGACCGCATCACAAAACAAAGTGAAGAAATCGTTTTGAAATACAATCCTGACTGGAAAGGTGCATGGGAAGCAGAAAAAGAAACTTACGTTCCAGGCCCTTACTTTTACAACTTTGATGTAGTTAAACGCGAAAACTTCAGAGTTTCAATTCCATTTACAAGAGAAACCTGGCACGGTCGCATGAGAGCTTCAAGAGGTGTTGGCGCTTCCATGAATGAAGAAACTCTTGCTGCATGGGAAAAAGAACATATGGAAATGCTGATGCACGAGCCGGAATCTTTTGAAATTCAACATTACATTTCTTACGCACTTATGGAAAAAAAGTGGTAATTTTTCTGATCTGGAAAATGAAAGTAATAAAATTTTACAAATCGAGGGCAAATAGAAGAATGAATAAAACTCAACTCCACGAATCCATCCTGAATAATTCTCAGTTGGCAATGGAAAGCAAAATATATATTCCCAAGTCAATTTTGCAGATTACAGGTTCTCAAAAATTCACTCGTGATGAAGTTGGCAAGTCTGAGTCAACTGTTCTTATGTTCCCGGATTATGTACTGAAAATACAGAAACATACTGCAGAAACTGATAACGAAGTAAAAATCATTTCCTGGCTCAAAGACAGTATTCCGTGTCCTCAGATTTTGAAGCATGAGATTGAAAATGATACTTCATATACTTTGGAATCCAGAATAAAAGGCAAAATGCTTTGTGATGAAGAATATTTGAATAACAAAGAATTGCTTTTGGATTTAGTTGCAGATGGTATAAAATCACTTTGGAAAGTTGATGTAACTGCTTGTCCCGTTACGGAAGTAAGTCCTTTGACTAAACGATTGGAACAGGCCCGCTATAATGTGGAACATAATCTTGTAGATTTGGATGATGCAGAAGAAGATACATTTGGGCCTCAGGGTTTTAAAGATCCTATGGATTTACTTTTGTGGCTGGAAAACAACAGACCTGAAGAGGATATAGTTTTGAGTCACGGAGATTTTTGTCTTCCAAATGTTTTTGCTGAAGGTAAACAGATTACAGGTTTTATTGATCTTGGTAAAATGGGACCTGCAGACCGTTGGAATGATGTGGCAATTGCTATAAGAAGTCTTGATCACAATGCTTCCGGTTTTTATACAAATGGAAAAAAGTGTTTTGATTTTATCCCAGAAATGCTTTTAGAGCGACTTGGAATCAAAATGGATTTTCATAAGAACAAGTATTATAAATTGCTTGATGAGCTTTTTTAGACATAAAGAATTTGTAAATGGCAAAAGTATACATATTGTGCGGAAAAATCTGCAGCGGGAAATCAACCTATTCGCAAAAGCTAAGAAAAAGTAAAAAGGCTGTAATTCTTTCTGTTGATGATATCACTTTAACGCTTTTAGGACAGAACGGCGGCGACACACTGGATGTTTATGTTGAAAAGCTGGAACAATACTTTTTTCAGAAATCAGTGGAAATTGTTGAAACTGGAATAAATGTTGTTCTTGACTGGGGATTCTGGACCAAGGCTGAACGGGATTTTGCAAAGGAATTTTACACTTCCCGTGGAATTGAATACGAGTTTCATTATATCAGCGTAAGTGATGAAGAATGGTATCGTCGGCTGGATAAACGAAATAAAGATGTTCTGGAAAAAAAGTCTGATGCATATTATGTTGATGAAGGCCTTGCCCAAAAGTTCAAATCAATTTTTGAGATTCCGGCAAAAGATGAAGTTGATGTCTGGGTTGAATAAGGGAGAACTTATAGAAAAATGAAAATAGGCGTAATTGTTGCAAGTTCAAATAAAGATAAAAATCAGCTGGTTTTTGAAGCGGTTCGTAAAGTTGCCGAGCCAAAAGGGCATTCTGTTATCAACTTTGGTGTTTTTGATGATGGAGAAAATTTTTCTTATGTGGAAATTTCACTTGTTATTGGCATGCTTTTGAATCGTGGAATTGTGGATTTTGTTGTTACCGGCTGTTCTTCCGGTCAGGGAATGATGCTTGCCTGTAACAATATGCCTGGAGTAATTT
>CALAUH010000125.1 GCA_937892225.1 uncultured Treponema sp. | reverse complement strand
ACTCTTCTTGCACGAGCTCTTATTTCTAATAAACAGCTTTTAATTCTTTCCGACCCTTTTGCAGGTCTTGATGTTCAAAGCCGTACAATTTTACTCGATTTCTTCAATAATATAGCAAAGAAACAATCACCTAATATTATTTTGGGAATGGAACGCTGGCATGAAATACCGGATGCAATCACAAATGTAATTGAATTTACAGATAAAAAGATTTCTTTCTGTGGAACTCGTGCTGATTATGAAAAAATTCTTGAAAAACGAACGGAAGATAATGAATCACAAAAAGAGCAGAAAAAAAAGGAATTTGAACAGAATTTAAAAGATACGTTAAATGATACAAAAGTTCTTCAGAATAATGTTTCATCAGAAAAAGAAATTTTAGTAGAAATGAATGATGTAAATGTCAGCTGGTCAGAAAATCATGTTTTAAGAAATATAAACTGGAAACTGTATAAAGGCGAACACTGGTTGATTCAGGGACCAAACGGTTCTGGAAAAACTACATTTCTTGAACTTATTACTGGTGATAATATGCAGGTTTTTTCGAATGATGTTCGTCTGTTTGGAAAAAAACGCGGTTCTGGAGAAAGCATCTGGGATATTAAAAAAAGACTTGGAATTGTTTCTTACAGAATGCATGTAGAATATAGAATGCTTGGAAACACAAGTTTAAAAGATGTAATTGTTTCCGGTTTTAGAGATTCAATTGGTTTATATGGTCAGGCAACTGATGTAGAACTTGCTGCTGCTAAAAAATGGTTGAAGCTTGGCGGATTTGAAGGTCGTGAATCAGAAACTTTTGGAAGTTTAAGTTATGGTGAACAGAGAGCCATCTTGATTTTACGTTCTACTGTAAAAAATCCGGAAATTTTAATTTTGGACGAACCTTGTCACGGATTAGATGAACAGTATAGAGAAAAAATCTTAAATCTTATGAATATGATTGGAAATGAAGGAACAACAACAATGCTTCATGTTACACACGATAAATCTGAAATCCTTGATTGTGAAAAACATGTTCTTGAACTTCATCCAGATGAAAATCCTATGTATAAAATTTACACAAAATAGTTTTTTTATTTTAGTACAATTTGAAATTTTCCGATAATTTCTACATGAAGAAAATTTTATTATTTGTTTTATTATTATGTGTTGGTGGATTAAGTTTTGCAGCAGAAAAAGCAACTACTCCAGAAGCTAAATATCAGCTTAAAGAAGTAACAGGTGATCCTGTAAAATTTCAAGAAAGCTGGGGTTATGTAATGATGTCCAGGGCAAGTGAATATAAAAATACTATGCCATTAACGGATATCTGTTTTTTTGGTGGTTGTGTGAATGTTTATGGAGAGTTGTGTGATATTCCAAATCGTTCAAAATTAGATATTGGTCAGGCAAGAGCACATCTTGTAATTAATAGCGACAGTAAATCTTTGACTCATTTTATTTTAGATCCGACTTATGGTGTAAGAAATAAATTAATTAAAGATATTGTAAAAGCTGCAGAACCATATGATGGAGTTCAGCTTGATTTTGAATATATTCCATTAAGAGATAGAGAAAATTTTATAAACTTTATGGCAGATTTAAGATATTCGCTTAAAGATAAAATCTTTTCTGTTTGTGTACCGGCTCGTTTTAAATTATTAAAAGAGGATATGTATCCTTATTCTAAAATTGCATCTTATTGTGATAAAGTTTTTATTATGTGTTATGACGAACATTGGTCAACAAGTAAACCTGGTGCAATTGCGTCTATGGAATGGTGTAGAAAAGTTGTTGATTATGCAATTAAAGCAATTCCAGAAAAAAAGCTTGTAATGGGAATCCCTTTTTATGGAAGAACATGGGTAGATAAATCTCCAGCAAGTGCATGGTATTTTAGCGGTGTAAACAGAATCATGAAAGAAAACGGGGTTGAAGAAGTTATTTATGATGATGAAATACCTCGTTTTACATATACAACAACTGTAAAAGTAACCGGATATTTTAATGATGCCTATTCTGATGTAGCTTTGTGCAGAATGTACGAAAAGCTTGGTGTAAAAAATATTGGTTTCTGGCGTATCGGACAGGAAGATCCTGAATTCTGGAAGTGGTTGGAAATTAGTAAAAAATAATATAGAATAGAGCAAATTAAGAATTAATGTAATTCGGGAGCAATAATGTTATTTTCACCTGTAGAAATTCAAGAAACAGTTAATATGTTTATGCGTCAAAAACTTGATATCCGTTGTATTACAATGGGTATTTCATTGTTAGATTGTGCAGCTGAGGATCCAAAAAGAGCCTGTGATAAGATTTATGATAAAATCATGACAAAAGCAGGAAATCTTGTAAAAACCGGTCAGGACATAGAAAAAGAATTTGGAGTACCTATCATTAATAAACGTATTTCTGTAACACCAATTGCATTGGTAGCAGGTGCAAGTAATGCCGGTTCTTATGTTGATTATTGTAAAACATTAGATAAATGTGCAAAAGAATTAGGTATTAACTTTATTGGTGGTTTTAGTGCTCTTGTTCAAAAAGGAATTACTCCTGCTGACCGCATTTTAATTGAATCTATTCCAGAAGCTCTTGCTACTACTGATTTTGTTTGTTCTTCTGTAAATGTTGGTACTACAAAAAATGGTATTAATATGGATGCCGTAAAGTTAATGGGAGAAACAATCTGTAAAACAGCCGAACGTTCTAAAACTTGTGAAGTAAATGGTTGTGCAAAACTTGTAGTATTCTGTAATGCACCAGAAGATAATCCTTTTATGGCAGGAGCTTTCCATGGTCCTGGAGAAGGTGATTCTGTTATTAACGTTGGTGTTTCAGGTCCAGGTGTAATTTTAGCAGCAGCAAAAGAATATAAAGGCCGTCCAATTAATGAATTAGCTGACGGTATTAAAAAGATGGCATTTAAAATTACTCGTATGGGTCAGCTTGTTGGTTCAGAAGCTGCAAAACGTCTTAATACAAACTTTGGTATTTTGGATTTGTCTTTAGCTCCAACACCGGCTGTAGGTGATTCAGTTGCACGTATTCTTGAAGAATGCGGTATTGAAGGTGCGGGTGCTCCAGGAACAACTGCCGCTTTAGCAATGCTTACAGATATGGTAAAAAAAGGTGGTGTAATGGCTTCTACAAATGTTGGTGGATTAAGCGGTGCATTTATTCCAGTTTCTGAAGATGAAGGAATGATTAATGCTGTTAAACAAGGTTCAATCTGCCTGGAAAAATTAGAAGCAATGACAACAGTCTGTTCAGTTGGTTTAGATATGATTGCAATTCCAGGTGATACTCCTGCAACTACAATTTCTGGTATTTTAGCAGATGAATTTGCAATTGGAATGGTAAATAATAAAACAACAGCCTGTAGATTAATCCCAGCTCCTGGCAAAAAAGCAGGAGAATGGGTTGAATTCGGCGGATTGTTAGGCGGATGCCCTGTTATGCCGGTAAGTAATTTCGGCTGTGCAGATTTTATCAATCGTGGCGGAAGAATTCCAGCTCCAATACACAGCTTTAGAAATTAATTAATTTTCTGTAGAAATTTCTTTATCCTCTTCTTTTTTATCATCTTCTGGAGCAAGTTTTGCACTGAAATATGCCATTGCAACTCCTCCAAGAAGAGAAATAACACAACCAATTGCCATTGGAACAGAAGTAATTTTAGAAAATCCAGGGAAAAGTGTAATTGCTGAACCACAGATTAATCCAAAGATTGCAGCATAAGTAAGGTTAGGGAATTTTCTTAAAAGCCAGCTTACAAGTTTAGCACCACTAACAAGACCGATTAAAACGCCAACGCCATTTGGTAAAAGTAAGAATAATGCATGAAAGAAAGTTTCTGGATTAAAAAGAGCAGGAATACTTGCAATAACAATTGGATATACACCAACAATAAGCATAATTAATGAACCTGAAATTCCAGGAATTACCATTGTAATTGCACCAATAATACCGCCGACAAAAATAAGAATTTCTAAAGGGAAAGTAATTTCTGGTAAAGTAAAACTTATATCACCAGAAGATTTTCCCATTTTCTGTTCAAGAATATTAAAGAAAATTAAAACAGCAAAACCAATTACTGCACATAAAATAATTCCGATTATTTTTTTTGTAGAAAATTTTTCTTCTCCAGGTTCTTTTTTAATCATGTATTTAAAAAGCATTGGGATAGAACCAAAAATTAAACCTGTAAAAGCATAATCTGTCTGAACAGGAAATTTATTATATAAAAACTGAATAAGTTTACTAAATGCTAAAACCCCTAACAACATTCCTAAAAGAAGAGGAACAATAAAGCGCCAGTTTTTAATGAGTTTTTTAACATTAAAAGTGATTGCATTAACAAATTTGTCGTAAATACCAAAAATTACAGCTAAAGTACCACCTGAAACACCAGGAATTACGTTTGCCATACCAATAAAAGTGCCGATAAAAAGTAATTTAATCATATCCATGTTTTGAATATATATGGAAATAAAAATGTTTTCAATATCCATATAAAGTGATAAAATCCAATTGTGAATATAATTAAAATTACAGAAAATAACATATTGGCAGTTCAGGAATTTATACTTCCTTTTGAATATACATGCGTTTTGCTTGCACAAAATGTTCGTCAAAAATCTGAAAATCTTTTTGCAGTTGTAAAAGAAGATAAATTAAATACAAAAGATGATATTATTGGTGTTTTAAATCTAGATAAAAATTTTTTACATTGTTTTCCGCATCCTTATGATGAAAAATTTCTGGAAGAATTGTTATCATCATTTTTAGAAGAAAAAGAAATAAAATGTATAACAGGTCAAAAAAAGTTTTCGGAATTTTTGATTAATCTGCTGGCAAAAAAAAATCTTTGTCCAAAACAGACAAATTATTATAAAACAATGATTTTACCAGGCGAAATGAATAATCCACCTGAAGAATTAAATCCAGATGATGAAATTAAACGTGCGGTAATAGATGATTTGGAAAGTCTGGTTGAATTGCAGAAAAATTATCTTGCAAAAGAAGTTGCAGTTCCGGGTCAGGTTATTAGTGATTTAGAAGCAGCAGTTTCTTTAAAAGGCATATTAAAAAAACAATTATGTTTTGTTCTTTATTCAGATTCTGAACCTGTAGCAAAAGCAAATACAAATGCAATTGGTTATAATTTCATTCAAATTGGAGGAGTATATACACATCCTTTATATAGAAAAAATTATTACGCATGGCACCTGATGAAAATAATTGCAGAAAGAATACAAAAAAACGGGAAAAAAGTGACATTATTTGTTAAAATAAATAATGCACCTGCAAAACAGTTGTATAAAAGAGAAGGCTTTATAGAAAAAGATGATTTTATTATTTCTTATTTTTAAGAGTTTTCTTATTATAAATTACAGTTAAAAATGTTACCTGAATATAAAACAATAGTTTTATTAGTAAACAACAACTTAATTAGAGAGGACATTAGTATGAAACGAATTATTAAAAATGCAATTTGTTTATCAATTTTGAGTGTAATATCTGTAAGCAATATTTTTGCACTTGATCCTGCTTTACCAAAGAAGCCTTCTACAGTAAAAGAGGCTCCTAAAAAAACAGAACCTGTAAAAAAAGGTGAAACACAGAATTCACTTCCAAAAAAATCTGCAGAAGAACCTGCAAAATCATTACCAAAACAGACAGATGCTGTTGCTACATGGTGTGATAATTATTGGTTTGAAGATTTTTCAAAATGGGATAATAATTCCAGATTTGATGATGACTGGGACTATTGGGATGAATGGGTTTATCAGAATAAAGTAAGCAATAAAAATAAAGCTGTAAAATTAGAAACATTAACAGGAAGAATTACTTGTAAAAAAGAATACGGAGTTGATGTATATAAAATTACAACAAAAAATAATAAGACTTACGAACTTCTTACACAAGATGATTTAAATGAAAGAGTAAAACCAACTGCAAAAAAGGTTGAACCTAAAAAACCTGAACCTAAAAAGCCAACTGTAAAAAAGGTTGAACCAAAAAAACCACAACCAATTAAAAAAGATTTGAAGGTAGTTGAACCTAAAAAACCAAGTGTTCCAGAAAAAGTAATTTCTGAACCAAAAAAACCAGAACCTGTAAAACCAGGAACACCTAAAGTTGAACCTAAAAAACCGGAAGCTCCAAAAGCTGTGGAATTAAAGAAACCTGAACCTAAAAAATTTGTAGAACCTAAAAAACCTACAATTAAAAAGGCAGAAAAAACTAAAAAACCAATTGCAGTTTCAAGAGCAAATATGAATAAATATAAAAATAAAATTGTAACTGTAAAAGGTTATTACAACGAAAATGATGGAAGATTTGTAGTATTAGAAATTAATTACTAATTCAAAAAGATTAAAAAGTCTTTTTCTTCCAGAGGATATGAATAATTAAATCCCTGGATGTAATCAACACCCATCTTAGTCAATGACAGTGCTTGCTGTTCGGTTTCAATACCTTCGGCAAGCACTTTTAAGTTTAAATCCTTTATCATCTTTATAGAATGTAAGAGAATAGATTTAGCTCTTTCATCATTCATTGCTTTCCAGATAATAGATTTATCTAATTTAATAATACTAAAAGGATAATCTGTCAGGTAAGAAATATTTGAATTTCCAGTGCCATAATCATCTAAAGAAAAAGTAATATTGTGTGCTGCCATAATAGACATATTATTTTGAAGAGAATTTTCAGCTGCAATTATAGAAGCTTCAGTTAATTCAAGATTTATTAAATTATAATTGATGTGATAATCATCCATAATGTCGAATAATTGATTATATAAATTTTCCTGAACACATTGAATTACAGAAAGATTAATATGAATATGATGAATACCTTTATCTTCAAGATTATTATCAATTATAAAACGACAGACAGATTTAAAAACATAGTTTCCAATTTTTTGAATCATACCGTTTTGTTCAGCAAGTGGAATAAATTCTTCTGGGCGAATAAAACCAAGAGAATTTGTTTTTAAACGAATTAAAGCTTCTGCACAGTGACATTTTTTTTCATTTACATTTAAAATCGGCTGATAAACAATTTCAATATCTTTTTCGGTCATTGATTTTTCCATGTAATGAAGTATTTCACGTTCACGACGTTTTTTTTCTAGAATTTTTGTATCTGCATTTGGAATTTTTTCCATATCATGCGATAAAACTCCATCATGGATATTATCAATTAAATCTAAAACATCCTCGATTGTAGAAGCATCTTTAGGGCATGAAATAATATTCATTAATACAGGTATAGTTAATTCAATATCATTATAATAGAAAGGTTCAAGGAATCTGCTTTTAATTGCATTGATTTGTCCTGTTCTTACAATATTATCATTACTTAAAATAACAATAATTTTATTTTCAGAAAGTCGATAAACATTTCTTTTGTTAAAAAGTCTATGGAAATAAAGACAGATGTTTTTTAAGAGTTTTGCTTTACTTATTCTGCCAATTGTATGTTTGATTATTTCTGTACCTTCTAACTGGATTGCTAAAATAGTCAATTCATTTTTTAGTTCAAGTCTTTGTCCAATTTCTACAACAAAAGCATTTCTGTTTAAAATTTCTGTTTCTGAATCTATAAAAGCACTTGGATTTATTAAAATTAAATATCCTACCATTATTGAAATAGAAAAACTTATTCCTAAAAGCATTAAAGTCGGTTTAACTAATTGAACAAAAATGGCAATAATACATAAAATCATGTAAAAGATGATTGTAAATTTTTGTAAATTAGAAAAATATTTTCTGGCTTTAATAAAAGCAACTATAGTTATTATGATATAGAAAAAGCTTTCAATATAGATTGTAAAAAATAAAGGTCCATGAAGATAATTATAATTTTGATCAAAATAAAAAAAGAATTTTGTAAAAGGAGTAGTACATATTAAAAGAAGTGCATAAAAATACGGTAGTGATAATAAAATTCTTTTATTTGTTTTATGGAATGTATTTTGATTTTTAATAAAATAAAAACAGTAATAAAGAGTAATCGGAATTGTGTGTAAAGTTACTTGATAAATAATATTAGAAGTATAAAGTACCCAGTTTGGAATTGATGAAGCGAAGTCTATACAAAAAATAGAAATAATATCAAACAGACTGGAAATTAAAACTGTTATAATTAAATGTTCGAAACTTTTAATTACACGTGTGTTAATAGTCTTTTTTCTAAAAAAACTGATTAATAATGCAAGAGAAATAATTACTGCTGCTAAATCGTATCTATAAATATATGTCATCTTAAAATCTCTAGAAGATCTACTTCATTTAATGGTTTTGAATAATAGAAGCCTTGAACATATTGGCATCCCATTTTTTTAATTTCTTCAAATTCAGCAATGGTTTCTATGCCTTCTGCAATAACTTCTATTCCAAGAGAAACAGCTAAGTTTACGATGTTATTAAGAATCTTTTTAATTTTATCTTCATCAGCTGTTTTTTTAACAAGTTTTAAATCAAGTTTGATTGTCTTAAATGGAAAATCTATAAGACTTGTGATGTTAGAAAATGTTGTTCCAAAATCATCCAGAGAAAAATAGATTTTCTTTTCTGCAAGTTTTTTCATGTTGTTTAATAAAGTTTTTCTGGATGCAAAAATAGAATCTTCTTTTATTTCAAAATTGAAATATTCATAATCTAAATCATATTCTTCTATTGTTTTTAATAAATCTTTGTAGAGTTTAATCTGCATACATTGAATAACCGAAAGATTTATTTGTATATATTTAACACCTTTTGTCCAGATTTTATTCTGTCTTGCAAAAGAACAGACTTTTTTCATTACAATAACACCAATTTTATTTATTAATCCGTTTTGTTCTGCAATAGGAATAAATTCTTTTGGACTTATATAACCAATTTCATCATCATTTAAACGGATTAAAGCTTCTATGATTGAAAATTTTTGTTCTTCTGTAGACCAGATTGGTTGATAGACAATATAAAAATCTTCTGTTTCTACAGCTTTTGTTAATATTTTTAGAATATCCTGGTTACGTTTTTTATCATTTAAGATTTTTGCATTTGCTGAAATTATTTTACCAGTTGGTTCTTTTGTAATTTCTTTGAGAGATTTTTCTATAATATCGATGGTATCTTCAAGATTATCTGCTTCTGTAGGTAATAAAACTTTTACAAAATGAACTTTTAAGAAAAGTTTAAATTCACCAATTCTAAAAGGTTCAGAAAATGCAAGGTTTATACGGCTGATTATCTGATTCATTTTGTTTTCATCATCAGGAAGAATAAAAGCAAGTCTAGTTTTAGAAAGTCTGTAAAGTGGCATATGAATTGCAGACATTTGCAGATAGTTTGCAACAGTTTTTAATAAAAGACTTGTATTTTCACTGCCGATTGTATTTTCAATATATTTTGTTCCAATAATTTGTATTCCAAGAATTCTATTTCGTTTTTTCTTTTTTAAAATTGATTGTACTGATAAATCAAATGCTTTTATGTTATAAACAGACATTTCTGGATCTTTATAACTGGAAGGATTATCAAAACAAAAATATGTAATAAAAATAGTAATGGAAAAAGCAAATTCGATGATTAAATATTTAGGGAAAGTTAATTGAATTATTGTAGCAATAATTGTTGCCAAAACATAATAATTAACTGTATTTTTTTGCAGTTTGCTTAAAAGATCTCTTTTTGTATGTGTAATTCCAATACAGAAAAATGAATATGCAAAAGAAATTGCATGAGGTACTAAATTAAGTGAGCCATGATTATAATTAAAGTTATTATCAAAATAAAATATCCATTTTGTAAAAGGCGTAGAAACAACAAGAAGAATAATAATTAAGTATGGAAAGAAAAGAATTCTTTTTATTAAATTAGAAAAAGGTTGTTTTTCTTCTATAGAAAAAATTATGCAAGAAAAATAAATAGGTGGAATTGAACCAAGACCTACATAGTATAGAATATTTATTACATAATTAAGCCATAAAGGTATTTTTGCTGCATTCGGTATTGAATATACAGAAATTAAGTCAAAAGTTGTGCTTACGATTAACGAGATGATACAAATTATAAATGCCCTTGTGACTCTTGTATTAATAGTTCTTTTATATAAGAAATTTATTAATACAGTTAAAGAGATAAATAGAGCAACGATATCGTATTGATATATGTATTGCATTATTATTATTTTACATTGATTTTTTAAAAAAAGCAAAAAATAAAAAAGTGTACTGAAAAAATTACTATAATTTTTTCAGTACATTTAATATTTATAAAAAAGTTTTTAAGTTTAAATTAGAATTGATGTATAACATAAACTTGTACACGAAGTTCTGTTTTACTGTATGCTACAGCTTTACATTCATTTGAGGAAAGTTTAAATTGGTAAAAGTCAGTAGCGTTATTAGTGTTTTGAGTTACAGTTTGTATATAAGAATAAGAATTACAATTTAATAAATATAAAGAATTATTTATTATAGCTAAAGAATTTGCAATATACTCACTTTCAGTAACAGTAGGAATATACCAATTATTATCAGAGAAAACTCCAGCAATATTATTTATTGTTGTATAATTTAAACTATAATACCACATAGGATATAAATCTGAATTTGAAGTATCAGAACATTTAGAACAAAGAATATCCCATGCAGAACTACCGTCTTCTAAAGTTTCTAATTCTGTAATCTTCATCTTATAAGCTTCTGCTGTATTTTCACAAAAAGCTAAATCAGAAATTGAATAAATACCTAACATTAATCCTGGTGTTGTAGAAGTTTTTTTTCTGATAATAATTCCAACAGGTTTAGAATCTAAAGTTGCAGATGAATAAGCATCAAAAGAAATAGAAAAACCGTTTTCTAAAATAATATCACCTACATCTGTATCAGAGTAATCTGGAGTTGATGTTATTTCTTTGTAAGTTGCATAATATGTTTTACATTCAGAATCAAAAGTTAAATCTACATATTTATTTTCAGCATCTTTCCAGCCATTGAAATATAAACCTTCAACTTGTGGAGCTTTTGGTCTTTGACAAGTAGCACCATAAAGACCTGTTACAATTTTAGAAGTAGAACCGTCTTCAAAAAATGTGTCATGAGTAGCAATAAATGTATAGTTAATAGTATTTCTGTTATAAAAAACATATACATTTTTGTTAATAACAAGTATCGTAGTTGCAGTAAAACCTTTATGCGATGATTTAATTGTATTAATATTATCTTCTGTAGTTAAATATTTGCTATAAGTATTATCGAGACTATAATTATCAAGATATGGTGAACCATAAATATTCTGTAAATAATGATAAATAGAATAATAATCATTTGAAAGAATTTCAGAAGTTTTTAAATTAATAACTTCTGGCATAATTACTTTTGTTATAGTAATAGGACTAGGTTCAAGACCATCTTTTACAGCAAATGCTTTTATAAGAGTGTTTTCTGTAAAGAATAAAGCATCTGTATATTCATTACTTTCTGTAGTTGGATCCATACCATCTGTTGTGTAATAGATTTTAGCATCTTCTGTTGTAGAAAGCATTGTTAATTTCATACCGTCATCTCCGGTATTTGTTATATCAAAAATAACAGCTTCAGTATAAACTTTGTCTACATATTCAGTTTTAATTTCTGATTTACAGGAAATAAAACATCCAAGAAGAGTTCCTATCATTAAAGATAAGATAAAGTTAGATAATTTTTTCATAATTTCCTTCCTTAAAATAAATTTTTTTTAATATAATAATTATTTATAAATATTTCAATTAGTGAATATGATTAAGTTAGGTATTTAAATATAAAAAAAGGGCTTCTAATGAAGCCCTTTATGATTTAAACCGCATTCAGTAAAACTGAATGTCGGTTTTGAAAACTTATTTTGAAGCTTTAATAACAGCCTGAGCACCAGCAAGACGAGCAAGTGGTACACGGAATGGTGAACAAGATACATAGTTTAAACCGAGCTTGTAGCAAAGTGCGATAGAAGCTGGGTCACCACCATGTTCACCACAGATTCCTAAGTGAAGATCAGATTTAACTGAACGTCCTTTAGCTTCTGCGATTTCCATTAATGCACCTGGACCATCTGGATCAAGAGTAGCGAATGGATCGTCTTCGATGATTCTCTGGTTCAAGTAAGATTCAATGAACTTACCATAGTCATCACGGCTGAAACCGAATGTTGTCTGTGACAAGTCGTTTGTACCGAATGAGAAGAAGTCAGCATGCTGAGCAACTTTATCAGCGATTAAAGCTGTTCTTGGGAATTCAACCATAGATCCGATAGCGAACTTAAGTTTTGTTCCTTTAGCTTCATTTACTTCAGCAATTTTAGCTTCTGCCTGAGCACGAATCTGTTCAACTTCGCGGTATGAAACAACGTTAGGAATCATAATCTGTACGTTGTGTTTAACACCTTCTTTTTCAAGTTTAGCTGTAGCTAAAGCGATAGCTTCAACCTGCATTTCGTAAATTTCTGGATATGTAATAGCAAGACGACATCCACGGTGTCCGAGCATTGGGTTGTGTTCATCAAGAGCAGCAACTTTAGCAGCAAGAGCTTTTTTGTCCATACCAAGTTTCTTTGATAATTCATCAAGAGCTTTTGCATCTTCTGCCTGGATAAATTCGTTTAATGGAGGGTCCAAGAGACGGATTGTTACTGGGCGTCCTTCCATTGTTTTAATAATCTGATAGAAGTCTTTTTCCTGTAAAGGAAGAATTGCTTTAAGATTCTTTTTGCGTGATTCTGTATCTTCAGAAACGATCATTTTCTGGAATGATGTAAGTTTTGGTTCATCGAAGAACATATGTTCTGTACGGCAAAGACCAATACCCATAGCACCAAAGCGGAATGCATCTTTTGCGTTCTGTGGTGTATCACCGTTAGCGTAAACATCAAATCCCTTAACTTTCTTTCCAGATGGAGTTGTACGAACTGACTTGTTACGAACTTCATCAGCCCATCCGAGGAATGTTTCGAGGTCGCCAGAAATAGAAGCTGGTTTTACAGAAACCTGACCTTCGTAAACTTTACCTGTTGAACCATCGATTGTTAAGAAATCACCTTTCTTATATGTTTTAGAACCAACTTTGATTTTGTCAGCACCTGGGAATGTGATTGCAGCACAACCACAAACACAAGGAGTACCCATACCACGAGCAACT
>CALAUH010000124.1 GCA_937892225.1 uncultured Treponema sp. | reverse complement strand
TATCAACTAATTTAATAGCTCTACTAACATATAAATCAGAAGATAACTTAATCATAGATGGAGTAGTTTCATATGCTTTGTAATCTTTCATGTCAGTATGATAGAACTCTTTATGATTAATTTCGTCTGCATTAATTGCATAGAATGACTTAAGTGTGTTACCACCAAAGTTGACTAATACTAAAGTCTTTCCATTTTCACCTTTCTTGAAGGCGATGTGTTTCTTTGATGCAACTTCACTAACTTGGTAAGTTAAAATGTGATTACGTAAAGCATTGAAGAATCCACGAGTTTCTTCTGAAACTTCACCAAATTTTTCAGCGAATGTCTTAGAAACAATATTAAGCTTTTTACCATTTTCGCTAGCAGCCTCTTCAACATCACTTGCAGGTACCTCTACAGGTACTTCCACAACTTCAGGTTTAACTTCAGCTGGTGTTTCTTCTACTTTAGCTTCTTCAACTTTTGGATTTTCTTCTTGTTTATGAAGTAATTGTTTTAACATTTCTTCTATAGTTAAAACTTCTGCTCTTTTCATTACATCAATTCCTGCTTTTTCAAGTACATTTACTGCTAAATCATTATTTTTTAAATAAACAGCAAGATTATTTCTTACAGTTTTTCGTCTTGATGTAAATAAACTTCTCATCATTTTCATAAATAATGCTGGATTTTCACAACAAGGAAAATTTTCTTTTTTTGTAAATAAAACTGATCTTGAATCTACATTTGGTCTTGGCCAGAAATTATTTCCATTTAAATCCATAATGGTTTTTACATCATAAGCCCACTGACATAAAACAGAAAAAGAAGAATAATCTGAAGTTCCTGGTTTTGCAGTCATTCTTTGTGCAACTTCTTTTTGCACTGTAAAAACACATTTATCAAAACGTACGTTATTTTCAATTGTATCTGCAATAATGGTTGCAGCAATGTTATATGGAAGATTACCAAAAAACCTTGATGGTATCTGTGTTTCCTGTAATCTTTTTTTCCATGTTTTTAATACATCACCTTCTACAAGAGTAAAATTTTCTTTATATTCTTTAAAATATTCAGATATTAATGATGCAAAACCTTTATCAATTTCAAAAACAGTTAATTTTGCCTGTCGCTGTAATATTTCAAAAGACATAGCTCCCAGTCCAGGACCAACTTCCCATACAGTAGTATCTTTTGTAATATCAAGTGCATCTATTAATTTTTTTCTTGCTTCACCATTGATTAAAAAATTCTGTCCGAATTTCTTTTGCATTGAAAATCCGTTTCTATCTAATTCATTTTTTAATTCTGTCGGTGAATTATAATCAGGATGATTCAAAATAATTCCTTTATTCTTAAATTTGTATAAAAGGTGTTTTAGAAAAAATACGTACTAAAACATTAATAATATTATATAAAAAATTCATAAAAAATCCACTACCATTATTAAGAAAAGGAAAAACTAAAGTTAATATGATTAAAATCAAACCTGCATAAATAAATAAAGTTATTAATGGAGAAACTAAAACAGTTGCAATTATTCCAATCGGATAAAAACATCCAAAATATTTTAAGGAAACAGGCGCAGTAAAGAATTGAGCACTGGTTGATGCAGACAAACTGTTACTTATAATAACCGGTAGAAATTTTATATAAAATTTATTAATTAAATTATTAAAAATCAATATTCCTGCCAAAGCTGTATAAGATAAAATAAATCCAATATTATAAATATCTAATGGTGAAATTACAATTTGAATTAAAAAACTAAAACATAATATTAATAACATATCAGGTTTTTCAACATTTGAAACAGATGCCATTAACAAAAGAATATTACAGATAAATGCTCTCAACAAAGAAGGACTAAATCCTGCAAACCATACAAATAAAGAAATAAAAATTAATCTAAAAATAAAAGTAATTTTTTTTCTACCAATTCTTTTTCCAATAATTAAAGAAATATTAGAAAATAAAGATAAATGCATTCCGGACAAGGCCAAAATATGCGATAAACCTGCTTTTCTAAAAGACAAAGATAAATCAGATTCAGTATATTCTTTGGCTCCACAAATTAATGCCAGTAACAATCCGCCGGCATTACCCCAGCAATACATCATTCTTTTAAATTGTAAACGCCATAAAGCTCTTTTTTTACTGATTTTTCCCCAAATATTATTTTCAAAATCACTATAACTACAGGATTTAACAAAAAAAATATTATTTTTCATATCCCCTTTTATTAAATAAAATCCGCCTTCTTCCCATAAATATCCGTTTTGTTTACCGACAGATGAATATAATTTTCCGGGAAAGAAAACTTCTACTAAATCTGAAGGAATAAATATCTGAATGTTTCCCTTACAACTTGAAATAATATTCTTATTTGATTTTGAATAATTAACTTTCATTATAGAAGAATAATATTTATTACTAGAAAGTTTTACAGGAGATGATAATAATTTACCGTATAAAAACTGTATATCATCATTTTGATTAAGAGATAAAAATTGAGTTTGATTGTTTATCTTAAAAAATCCTGAATATAATACAAAAATACAGATTATTGTAGAAATAAATATGACATTACTATTATACTTTTTAATCATTTTATACCTTAAGAAAATCACATTAAATATTTTCCTAACTATAATTATGATTAAAATTTATTTTTTTAGGCAGTTTTTTCAAAAAAAAAGTTTATCTGTCTTCAAAATTATCGAATAAAGTTATAGATTCATCTACAAGTTCTTTATCTGGAATAGAATTAATATTTGATTCAGTTACTTTTTTTTCTATGGATTTTTCTATAGAGATTGCTTTTTCCTGCATTTTTTCTTCCTGACTTACAACATCTTGAACCTGCGGCATTTCTGCATTTTTTTCTGCATCTTCAAGACCAACTTCATCAGCTTTTTCATCTGCATCTGTTAAAGTCATTGCATCATAAACTTCTTTTTCTTTTTCCGGTAAAGTATTATAAACAAAACTTAATACTTCATTTTTCATTATTGGTTCTAGATGAATACATTCAAAATGTAAAAGCGACTGATTTTTACTTTGATTATATTCTGCAGTTCGGACAACCCCAAACATAATTATTAACATATTATTAATAGTAAACTGTAATTTAATCTGGATATTTGGAATACCTCTTCCACCAATTCTAATCATTGCACCGGCTTCAGAAATATCTTCAATCAGACATCTATATCCATTTTGAGTTTCTACAGCAGAATAATCTACAACTTCAGATTTTATGATATACAAAGTTCCCTGAATACTACATTTTACACGGACAGCTTTTCTTTTCTGTGTACGAATTAAATTATTAGAATGCTGAAGGGAAATTGAAGATTCACCTATAAACAGACCGTGATTTATAACAGTTGTATCAAAAACGTATCTTGCATCACCTTTACGCCATAAATATACATTTATTACTTTACCAACCCAGTCTTCTGCTGAAATAGGAATTAAGTTTTTCTGACGAGGAACTGATACAATTAATTCTTTACCGTTATTCATAATTCTTGAAGCAAAAACACCTCTTCCCGGTAAAATAATTCTAAGTTTCTGACCTTTTTCAAGTCCCATTGTAGAATCAAGACCTTTTTTTTCATCAGATTCATTTTGTAATCTTGTTCTATAATTAAAAAGTTTGGTTAATAATGTCTGTGTTTTAGGATCTTTATCAGTTTTATTTTCTGTGGCATCAGATGTAATTTTTGTCATACATTTGGTTAAAGCCGGTAAGGAATAAAACAATGTATTTGGATTTTCCAATTCACAATATTTTGCAACATTCCAGAGAAGATTTAAATCAGCTAAAGAAAATTTTGAATCTAATCCTGTAATATAAAAATCAATTTTTGTTTTAAAAGAGGAATATAAAGCACCTATTAATAATAATCCAATTATTGTAACTATAATCCCTATTAGAGCGTACACAAAATTCTCCTAATATGATATAATATCACATAGTTTATGAAAAATCATTCATTTAATGGTATTTTTTTTATTTTTTTATTATTTTTTTTATATCTTTTTATTTTACCCTGTGTTCTGGTTTTAATTAACACCAGTAAAAACGTTAATTTTTCTTTTGATAAAATTGATTTTTCAATGCTCACAAATTCCTTATTTGCAATTATTTTATTTATTCTGCAGATAAAATTAAAACCACTGAATCTTGAAAAAAGAAATCTTTATTTAAGTTGTTTTGACGGAATCTATTTTTTCTGTATTTTATTTTTTATTAGACTGTTAATTTCTTCAATAACAATTCTGATACAATCACCTACTACAGCATTAATAGAAATAGAAAAGCCTGAAAAATTAATTAACTGGATTTATTCAATTATCTTTTTCTTACTGGCATCTTCAAGAGAAGAAATATTATATAGATTTTTATTACCTCAATTTCTGTTAAATTATTTTAATAAAGAAGATAAAAAAAGAAACAGAATTATTATAGAAATTATCTGTGCTTTAATTTTTGCATTTCCACATTTATATTTAGGATTTTTAAGCGTTGTAAATGCTTTCTTAAGTTATTTTGTTCTACGATTTCTTTATTTAAAGACAAAAAGATTATCAGTATGTATTCTTGTTCATTTTGTATATAATTTTATAAATCTAATAATTTGCTGATTGTATTATAAGTCCATGCACTTATTTTATAAGATACATTGTATTTTTTATTTAATTTATCATCATAATATTCTGTAAGTAATACATATTCTATAACTTCATTATCATTAACATAAACTGATGGATATACAGACTGAATTATATAATTTTTATTTCCAAGTTCATAATTAAATTGATATAAAAATTCACTGGAATCTAAATTAATATTTCCCGAGCCACCATGACGTAATATTAATAATTTTGACGTAATTTCAGAATAATTATCTGATTTAGAATTAAGAACTTTTTTATAATCACTATCTTTCGTAATAGTAATTTTTTGTATGTCTGTAGATTTTATGTTTCCAATAAGTTCCTGTGAAATTATAAAAGGTTCTGCCCAGTTTTGTAACAATGTACTTAAATAAATGTCTACTGATGAATCTATTTCATAAACACTTGTTGTACCTGTAGAAATCATATATCTTGAAGTCTTTGAAAAATCATATTTACCAAATAAAACTTCTTTATAATTTCCATCATCTAAAAAATATTTAAAATGAACAGTTTTTTCATCATTAAATCCAAAATCAGTTTTATCTGTAATTTTTTCGGAACGTTTATAAATTTCTCTTGTTTTTGAAAGATCATCTAGCATTGTTTCAATTTTTAAAATCTGACAGGGAATATTATTTTGTACAAACCAATTAGATTCTATTTTTAAAAGAACAAGATTTTCCTGTCCCTGAGTAATTTCAATTTTATTAATTTTCTGAATATTTTTTGAATTTATTATTGCAGTTTTAATAGATTTTCTTTTATCTATATTTGTCTGATTTGAATTTAATTTTGAAAATGATAAAAAATATAATATCAATAAAAAAATACTTAAAATAAATAAAATACAGTTTAATTTAGTCTTAGGGTTCAATTTATCTAACATTTTTTAATTTCCTCAGATTTAATATAAAAACAATTACTCTTAAAACAATAATTAAAATTGGAATAATAATAAACAAGATGATGATAACAACATTTCTATAATTCATAAATTGTTCTACATCAGTAATTTTTGATAAAGATGTATCATTTGAAATTTTAGAATGTAAAGCGGCAAGTTCAGGTTCATTATTTAATTCAAGTAAAACATTTGTAGCAAAATCAAAATTTCTATAATCCCCTTCATAATCTTTACCAATATATCCGTTTAATAAAGAATTTAAAAAATACTGATCAGATAAAACTATAACTTCTGCATTTTCAGTTGAACCTTGATTATAATACCCCTGCAGTTTTCCAGTAATTTTTGCAGCTACAATTTGTGATAATTTTTCTTTTAATGAATTATCTTCTTCTTGAATTATAAATGGATTTGATTCAATAACTTTATCCGGATGTTTTAAATCAGCTTCATAAAACCAGCTGTAATTAGAAGTTACTAAATATGGAACTGCATTTTCATTTGTAAGATTTAATTGTACAGGCCAGAACATTGTAACACCCAGTTTAGTATTATCCTGCTGTAAAATATTTATCCATTGTGGAAAATTAATATTCTGCTGTATGTAATTTTCAGAAGAAGAATTTTCATCAGAACTGTACATGGTGATTCTTGCACAAGAAATATCTGCTGCAATTTTATTTGTAAACTGAACACCCCAGTTTTCTAATATTTCTATTAAATCTGTATTTTTATTTTGTGAAATTTCCCAGCTGCTTTGTAAATTAGCAGAAAAAGGATTCAACATAAACAATGCATTACCTTTATTGCTAAGAATATAATTTTCTATAGCAATTGCATGATCTACACGAATTGCATCATCACCAATTACTAAAAGAGGACCTTTTGTATTTTCAAGAGAAGTTTCAAAATCAGGATCATTAATATCTATTGGATAACATAAAAATCCCTGTGAATTAAGCCATGGTACAATATAACTGTAATCTTCATCCAGGGACATTTCATTTCCTATTATAATATTTACAATTCTTGGATTTCGAGTTATCAGATAATTTAATCTTCCGTCTAAATCATATTCAAGAGTATCTGCCGTTAAAATGATTGGAATAACTTCCCATCGTCCCTGGTATTCCAAAATAATTGCAGAATAAGCATTAATATATTCCGTAGAATTATTTTTAATATTTCTAAACTGTCTGCTTGTTACACCATAATTTTGTAACAAAGTTTGAATTTTTTCATCACTATCTGGATCTTTAATTATAAAAGAAACATTCTTATTTTCTGAACAATAATTAACTAAAAAATCAGAAATATCTCGAACTGTCGGATAAAGTTTTGTTAATGCTGAAGAACGATAATATGTAATTTTTAGAGGTTCATCAACTTTTGAAATCAGACTTTTTGTATATTTTGATAATGAATATGTTTTGTCTTTTGTACAATCTATTCTAGTAAACCATCTGGTTCCATTAAGCATAAAAATTGAACATAAAAATATTATAAGAACTTCAAAGATTTTTTCATTAAGTAAAAACTTTTTACCAGCTTTAATTTTATATATTAAATCATTTAAGATAATAAATAAAACCGTAGCACCCAAAAGCCATGTTAAATCTCGTGTATCTATAATTCCTTTACCAGCTGCATCAAAATGCCATGCAAAACTAAGTTGTTTTACAATAGAAATTAATAAATTATTAATGTTAATATAAGAAGTGATTAAATGTGCAGAATTAAAAATTGCAAGGATGACTGCAGAAATAATAAAACCTGTAATTCCATTCTGAAAAAGGCTTCCAATAAATAAACAAAGTGATATTAATGCAGAACCATAAAATAAAAGACATAAAATACTTGTAAAAACCTGACCAAAATCAACTTGTCCAAATAGATTTACAATTAAACAAACAGGAATCATCATTAAAATCATTATTGAATATTCAATGAATAGAGATAATCTTCCATTCCTTCCAAGAATTGGATTTACTTTTGATGTTAGCAAAACATTTAAGAATGTTAAATATATAAGAATTGAAAATGTTATTTTACCTAAATGTTATGATTTAACAAATGTATCAAATCCTGATAATCCAATTATTTTAA
>CALAUH010000123.1 GCA_937892225.1 uncultured Treponema sp. | reverse complement strand
TTGCAGAGCCGGTGTTTGGTGCTACAGCTTCAACAGATACTGTTGCTTCAGAACCTGTACAGGAAACTGCTGCTGCAGAAGAAGAATCAGAAGATAAAGTTGAAGCAACAAATGCTAACATTCAGAAAGCAAAGAAGTCTGTTGCTCCTGCTTCAAAGCCTGTAAGTTCAAGCGGTTCAATTCTTCGTGTAGATTCTCGCCGAATTGATAATTTGTTAAATCTTGTTTCAGAAGCAGTTATCATAAAGGCTTCATTCAACCAGCTTGCAGTTCAGACTGCAAATGAACTTGTTGCATTCCAGACAATTGAATCTCAATATAAAGAAAAAAGAAAATATGGTCAAAAGTAAGAAAAATAAAATTAATGAAGCAGTTCAATATTTAAGTCCTAAAATCAATATTCAAGAGAAATTAAAAAACGGATATATTACTGCTGATGATTATTTAAAAAGATTAAATAACAATGATACTTTATAGTGAAGAAATTTATAATTTCCTTTATAAAATTTTTGCATATGAAACATCTCATTGGGATGGGCATGGAGAATTAACTCCAATACATAATAGATATGAAGCAATTTTACATAATTTAGATAAACGCAGCAAACACAGTTTATCTCCCACATTTCCAATAAATCGAGATAAACTATTTTCTATAATATTGGATAATAGATTTGAAATTGCTTATTCTTTTGATGGAACAACTGTTTCAGTTGAATACTACATTAAAATTAAAAAGGTTGGGGATTGGTTAGATTATATTATTGAATCTTTTGAACAAAAACTAAACCGAATCATTACAGAAACCTTAAACAGAGTTATTCGAGAGAGCATCCTTACAGATAATCGAAAGAGAAAGGTGTTAGGATGACTGTATTTAAATACGGTTTAAAATCTTAAAATATACAGAAACAAAGATGTACTTTTAACACTTAAAAAGCACTGAAATCAGTGTGAATACCGAAATCAGTGCTTGGTGTCAACAGGTATATCATTACCTATTTTTTATTATTCATGTTTTTTTCTCAAACTTTCTTATTTCTAAATACCATTTAGAATGCATACTTGTCCAAAAAGACTCACCTTTTAAAGACCGTCGCCAAAGAAATGCTCTATCAATCCACAATTCTGGCGCGGTTTTTAAAACATTAATGCCTAAAAGAGAAGTATGTGCGCAAGATATTATATAATCCCCTAAAGCATCGTTTTCTTTAAGAAATCTAAAGAAAACTTGCTTTAAATCTTTAAATCCAGTACAATATAATCGATTCCCCATAATGTTTTTTAATTTCTTTTTGCCATTCGTGAGAGATAAACCTCCAAAATCTCATACCTTCTGGTGTTTGACTATATGTGAAAGCCATGTTAATCCAATTGGATGGTTTGTGAATCCAAAAAACATCTAAAAGTTTCCAACTGATGTTTGAATTTGTAACGTTTTGACAATATTGCCTCCACGCATCTTTGTCTTTAAGGAAGTGCACAAATAATCCAAACATTTTGCCTTCATCTGACATGTGAGATTTAATTGTTTTAATGTTTATTTCTAACTCCATTGTAATATTCGTTAATCCATTGGTCATTAAGAGAACTCCAAAACCGATACCCTTCTACCGAATAATCCCAACTGAAAGCATTTGCAATAAACATGGTTGGTCTTGTTGTTTCTTTAAAAACCGAATACCCTAAAAATTCATCAATGCATTTTGCGTTTCTTATGTTTTTTGAAAACAACATTAGCAAATTCTTTTCTTTAAGAAATCGTATAAAGTTTTTTACATCTTTATTATCAACTACCTTTTCCATTTGTAACTAAATTATTAAACGCGATACGAGAATAAAAACCCTGATTTCTTTCGTATATATCGCTAACTGAAAAACCTTTAATCCGTTGTAAAACATAAAACGGTGTTGTAACTTTAATATTGTATTTTGTCCAAACAAATATGCCTTGCAAATTAACTTTTAAGCGGTCGTATTCTGTGGATACACACAAATCCATTGTTTTTTGAAATGTTCCATATTCTTGAAAAACATTTTTCCAAATATACCATTCACCTCGTTCCTTAAGAAAACGTACAAAAAGTCGAGTATATTCTTGTTTTAATTCTTCTAATTGTTTCATTACATTTTTTATGCTACATTTCTTTCCACTTTTTATCTAATTTTTCCCAAAACTTATAACCTTCAGGTGTTCTATGCCAAGCAAATGCATATAATATTAAATCTTTTTTATTTAATTTAAAAACATTAATGCCACAAAATACAGGAAATGGTCGAGTCGTCTGGCTTTGGCAATTTTTACAATACGCACTAAAAGCATTATTATTCTTCAAAAATCTGAAAAAAATTTGCATCCATGTTTTTCTTTCAAATGGTAAATAAGCATCCATGTTTTTCTTTCAAGTAACAAATAAAATCACGTTTGAATTGATTGGCATATTGCTCAGCCTCTTTCATACGCCCCGCATAAAGTTGTAAAATTGAAAATCCTTTAGCATATGTAGCAATACCATAAGGTAAACCGTATATTTTATTTTCAATTTCTATGGAACTATAAGGAAATTGATAACGCGAACAAACGGTTATGTTTTGTGCACAATTTTCAAATGTTTTATTAAAAGACCTATGTTGATAGAATA
>CALAUH010000122.1 GCA_937892225.1 uncultured Treponema sp. | reverse complement strand
AAAACTGCAAAGGTTCTTGGAATACAACGCACTTATGTGATAAAATTAATAAATGAATTACAGATTAATAAAGATTAATTTGTAATAAAAATTGAGGTTATAAAAATGAAAGAAAAAGATCAGGTAAAAACTGCAAGTTCAAAGCTTAATGATTTTCTTAAAAATAATAGAAAATTTATCGTAACTTTATTTGTAGCTTTAATTGTTGCTTTAGTTGCATTTGTTGTTTATGAAGTAATTAAATCAAATAATGTTAAAAAAGGTCTTACACAGATTGATTCAATTTCTTATGAAATGACAAAAGATGCTTTAGCTTTAGAAGAAGCTAAATTAACAGAAAGAAAAGATACTGCTAAAGAACAGCTTAAATCTTTATTAAATAAAGGTGGAATTGTAGGTGCAAGAGCAAATTTATTAGCTGCAGAAATTGAATACAATTCAAAAAATTATGATGATGCAATTACTTACTATACAGAAGTAACTAAAAAAAGTAAGAAATCATATTTAGCTGCAATGTCATATTATAATATTGCTGCTTGTTATGAACAGAAAAAAGATTTAGCTTCTGCTGCAGAAAATTATAAACTTGCTTGTGATTATAAAGATTTTGTTTTATTATCACATGCTAAATTGAATTATGGACGTATTCTTTATGAACAGGGCAATTTTGAAAATGCTGCAACTGTATTACAGGAATTAGTTGATTCTGATTCAGATGATTCTTGGACAAAATTAGCTCATACTCTTTTAATTCAAATGAAAGCTGATGGTAAAATCAACTAATATTTAAAGAGATTATTTTATGAAAAAAGCATCCTTAAAAATTAAAAAGTTTTCTTTTATATTTTTAACAGGATGCTTTTTTATTTTAAATACATCTTGTGGTCTTGATACTTTTGAAGTAATTAATACTCCTATACAAACTCAGATTGGACCAATTTTTGATGGTGAAGGTGATACACAAGATTTTCTTGGTAAACAGTTTAGTTTTACAACTAATGAAAATAATTCAAATTACCTGCAGGTAAAGTTTTTAGGTACAGGCGTATATTATAAAATTTATAATAATTTTTATGATATGAAAAGTGAACGTTCAAGTTTAATTTCATTGATGGAAAGTACAGAAAATAGTGCTAATTCTGCAACAAAAATGATTCAATCTTATTCATATCAAACATTAACTGTATCTGATGATAAAAGTAATATTTTAATCCCTAATCAAAATAAAAATCAAATTATTAATATTCGTCTTTCAAATTATGATAGCGGTGATTTCAAGGCAAAATTAACAGTTGATAATAAATCTGTTTCTGGAAATGAAGGATATTCAATTCCTTTAAGATATAATGGTAAAACTTTTGATTTTGGTAGAACTGGCGAAAAAGATGGAATACCTGAAGAAGATGATTCAGATTTTAAGAAAAACTCAACTGATTCACATTTTTATTACATACCAATGTTTGCTGTAGGAATAGCCAGAGATACTACATATACTTATCAATATTCAAATATTATATATTTGGGTACAGTTCTTATTGATTCTACAACTGAAAATAACTAAAAAAAAGACCATTGAAAAAAATCAATGGTCATCTTGATGCTTGCTGGGCTCGAACCAGCGACCTGTTGCTTAGAAGGCAACTGCTCTAATCCAGCTGAGCTAAAGCACCAATACATATAATATATCAAATTTAACTTAAAGTTTCAATATGTTTCTTATAGAAAGATTTTAGTTATAAGTTATTTTAAACCAAACATTTCACGCATAGTTCGCCATCCAAGCATTGCACATTTTACTCTTGAAGGCATGTGAGAAACATCTTGCAAACTTGCAGCTTCGTCTAACTGTTCAAGTTCTTCTTCTGTAACTTCACCTTTAATCATACGGTCAAAGATGTCGGCTAGGGCAAGAGCTTCTTCTTTTGTTTTACCTATAACAACATCAGCCATCATATCTACAGATGCCTGACTTACTGCGCAGCCACTTCCGACAAAACTGGCATCTTCTATTTTACCGTCAGAACCAATTTTCATCTGTAAAGTAATCTGATCACCACAACTTGGATTTACACCTTCTAAACAGAAAGTCGGAGAATCCATATCCTGTTTATGACTTGGATTTATGTTATGTTCATTTAAAATTTCTCGATATAGTTCTTTTGTATCCAAAATTAACTCCTATTTTTTGAATAATTTTTCATAATTGCAATAAGGAATTTCACATTGCATATCATGATGTAAATGAAGTCCGTTGCCAAGACAATTTGACCATTTTTTACAATCAGCACATTTACCGTGTTTGGCCCAGTTTCTGTCCCGCATATTTTGATATTTATTATTCCAGATATCCATAAAGTTTTCTTTGTAGATATTTCCTTGAATAAAATCAGGACCTCGAACGCTTAAACATGCACTTGTTGAACCGTCGCACATAACAGAACCAACATTGATTCCTCCGCGACAGAAGAACAAATAATCACGAACTTTTAATTCATATTTGCCAAGATAACCTTCGCAGGAATAGTTTAAATGAATTTGTTTTTTATATTTTTTTCTTGTATCTGCAATAAAATCCATCA
>CALAUH010000121.1 GCA_937892225.1 uncultured Treponema sp. | reverse complement strand
TACGACGGATGGGGTCGTTCCGGCTTTGTCAATTTCGTTTTAAGACAGAATTATACAACTTTCCGTTGTAGATTACTTCACCTGCGATCGTAGCGAAGTAATCTACAATAACCAAATCTCTCCAAAGCTCCTTTGCTTTGTGAGAGATTTTTTATATCCCTTTCATCCTTTTCATCCCCGTTCCTACTACCCATCCTCCAATTTTTTTTATATAATCATATTTATCAGTTTAATCACTTTTGGAGGCGTCAAAATGAAAATTGCTTTAGTTGGTTATGGAAAAATGGGACACATGATTGAACAGTGTGCAAAACGTGCAGGGCACGAAGTTGTTGTTACTATAGATACAATTGCA
Source organism: uncultured Treponema sp. (assembly GCA_937892225.1). GTDB lineage: Bacteria > Spirochaetota > Spirochaetia > Treponematales > Treponemataceae > Treponema_D. The sequence continues at coordinate 2,703 of CALAUH010000121.1, read as the reverse complement.
GAAGATGCTCAGGTAAAAGTTCCTGCCGGTGATGGAGATGCTGTTGCTCGTGCTGTAAAAAGTAGCGGGGCAGAAGGAATTATTGAATTTTCTCATCCTACAGCTGTAATTGGAAATGTTAAAGCTCTTCTTCCACTTGGACTTCCTCTTGTTGTAGGAACTACCGGCTGGAATGATAAACATGCAGAAATTGCTGAATATGCAAAGAAAGTTGGTGGAACTGTTATGACTGCCGGAAACTTTTCTATTGGTGTAAATATGTTTTATAAAATTGTAGAAGAAGCTGCAAAGATTATGGCCGATTTTAATGATTACGATGTTGCAACTTGGGAAATGCATCACAATCAAAAAGCTGACAGTCCTTCAGGCACTGCTTTGGAAATTGCACGTCGCATTCAGAAAGGTTATCCGCAGAAATCTGAAATTGTAACTGATGCTTTTCACGAGCGTCCGTCTGCAAATCAGCTTCATGTAAGTTCAACTCGCTGTGGTAATGTTCCTGGAACTCATAAAGTATTCTTTGATGGAACTGCAGATACAATTGAACTTACTCATACTGCAAGAAGCCGTGAAGGTTTTGCAGTAGGTGCAGTAAACTGTCTTGTAAGATTAGATTCAGCATTAAAGACTGGTAAATTATCAAAAGGTAATTTATACGGCTGGGATGATTTGTTTTAATCAATAAATTATTTTATGAAAAGACTGTAGATTTTAATCTGCAGTCTTTTTTTTTATTAAAATAAGTATTTTCTTATAATATTATTCTTGACTTTATATTATATATTGTATAATATTATAAATGTAAAAGATATTAATTCAGGAGGAAGAAATGGGATTTACTATAAGTTCACCTCTTTTAGATGCAATAGTTTTAGCCTGTGTATCTTTAGATAAGGAAACTTATGGATATAAAATAACACAGGATGTTAGAAGTGTTATGGACGTTTCTGAAAGTACATTGTACCCGGTTCTTCGAAGGTTGCAGAAAGATGGATTTTTAGAAACTTATGATAAAGAATTTCAGGGGCGAAACAGAAGATATTATAAAATTACTGCTAATGGAATGGTTTTGCTTGATAAATACAGACAGGAATGGAGTTCATATAAAAAGAATATAGATAAAATTTTATTAGGAGACTAATTAAGAGGAGATATTTATGACAAAAGAAGAATATTTAAAACGTATTAAAAATAATATTAATTCATTGACAATGGATGAACAAAGTGAAGCATTGCAGTTTTATTCAGATTATCTTGATGATGCAGATGATGTTGAAAAAGCAATGAAAGATTTAGGAACTCCTGAAGAAGTTGCTGCTGCAATCATAGAAAAATGTTCAAATGCATTAGTTTCTTCTAAAAAGGGCAATAAAGATAATGAATCAGAATATTATGAAAATGAAGACGGTTTGTTTTATAAGTTCAAAAGTGTTTCATCACTAAATTTAAATCTTGGTGCTGCAGAAGTTGTTCTTATTAAAGGTAAAGAGGTTAGTGTTGAAACAAGAGGCTTGAATAAAGAAGATTTAAGCTGTTCTTGTGATAATGATGGAAATCTTTATATTAATAATACAAGAAAACTTAATATTAATTTCTTGAGTCATGAAAGAAACAGAAGAATTGTTCCACGTATTTTAATCACTATACCGGATAAAAAAGAATTTGATTGTTTTGAATTACGCGTTGGAGCCGGATCTTTTGTAACTAAAGATGTAACTTTTGTATGTAATAAGGGGCTTGTTCATGTTGATGCAGGAAATCTTGTTATAGGTTCAATCGTTGGTAAAAATATAAGTGCAAGATGTGGAATGGGCAATTTAAATATCAGCGGAAAATTAACTGGAAAAATTGATGTAGACTGTGGAATGGGTGCAGTTAAATTTAATCTTGAAGGAAATAAAGACGATTATTCTTATGATACAAAAGTTGGTTTAGGTTCATTTAGAATTAATAAAGATAAAAAATCTGGAGTCTGTCAGTATAAAACAGACGATATAAAAAATAATCACTTTTCTGTTAATGTTGGCATGGGAAGTGTTATAATTGATGTTCAATAGGTAATCTGGAGGATAAGATGAAAAGATTGTATAAATCTGAAAAGAACAAAATGATTTGTGGTGTTTGTGGTGGTATTGCAGACTATTTTAATATTGATCCGACAATAATTCGTTTGATTATGGTTGCCTTAATATTATTTGGTTTTGGAACTGGAATTATCATTTATATTATTGCTGCTATTGTCATGCCTTTTGGTTCAAATCAAAAAGATGACAGTGATATTGAAAATATGAAGCGGGCAAAATCTGCTGATGATGATTCAGATAAAAATAAATCTAAAACACCACATTCAGATAAAGAATTTGATGAATATTTTAAAAAATAAATAGAAGAAATTAATCCTGATTTTTGCAAAATGAGTGTTTTTTCTTATGTATTAAATATATACATATGATAAAATAAGTTATTATGGCAAAAATTAGGATTAATTCAACTTTGCGAAATTTTATAATTGGTATTATAGCAATTGTATTATTTTTCGCATTATTCAGTCTTATTCCAGAAAAAGATAATAGTAAGAAATATGCTGATCTTGGACAGACAGTTTCTAAAGGTGCAGTTTATTCTTATAAAACTTATGAGGAATATCTGGCTGAACATTCAGGTGCTAAAAATCCGTCTGAAGCAGTTCAGATTGATATTTTT
>CALAUH010000120.1 GCA_937892225.1 uncultured Treponema sp. | reverse complement strand
CTTACAGACTCAGAATACGTAGTATTAAATATGGACATCATGACTCGTGCCGGAAAAAAAGTTTTAGACGTAATCGGTACAGACGGTGAATTCGTTCCATGTTTACACTCAGTTGGTAAACCATTAAACAATGGTGAAAAAGACAACGGAATCTGGCCATGTGCTGACGTTGAACACAAATATATTTCACAGTTCCCAGAAGAACACCTCATCTGGTCTTACGGTTCTGGATACGGTGGAAACGCTTTGCTCGGTAAGAAATGTTTTGCTCTTCGTATTGCTACTGTTTTGGCTCGCGAAGAAGGCTGGCTTGCTGAACACATGCTTATCTTAAAATTGACAAACCCACAGGGTGAAGTTAAATATGTAACTGGTGCATTCCCATCTGCTTGTGGAAAAACAAACTTGGCTATGCTTATCCCAACAATTCCTGGTTGGAAAGTAGAAACAATCGGTGATGATATTGCTTGGATGAAGTTTGGTAAAGATGGTCGATTGTACGCTATCAACCCAGAAGCTGGTTTCTTTGGTGTTGCTCCAGGAACTTCAGAACAGTCTAACAAGAACGCTCTTGTTTCTGCTTCTAAAAATACAATCTTCACAAACTGTGCTCTTACAGAAGACGGTGACGTTTGGTGGGAACAGATTGGTTACCCAGCTAACGGTAAATTGGTTGACTGGAAAGGCAACACTCGTGATGCTCTTCCAAAAGACAAATCTCCAAAAGGTGAAGAATTTGCTCATCCAAATGCTCGCTTTACAGCTCCTGCTAACCAGTGTCCATGTATCGCAAAAGAATGGGAAGATCCAGAAGGAGTTCCTATTTCTGCTATCTTGTTTGGTGGTCGTCGTCCATCAACAGTACCTCTCGTACACCAGGCTCGCAACTGGAACCACGGTGTATTCTTAGGATCTATCGTAGGTTCAGAAATTACAGCTGCTTCTACAATCAACGCTGCTGAAGTTGGTAAGATTCGTCGTGACCCATTTGCTATTCTTCCATTCTGTGGATATAACATGGGCGACTACTTCCAGCACTGGGTAGACGTAGGTGCTAAAGCAGATCAGGATAAACTTCCTAAGATCTTCTACGTTAACTGGTTCCGCAAGGACGAAAACAATGCTGATCTTCCAGGCGGATTCATGTGGCCAGGATACGGTGACAACAGCCGTGTACTCGCTTGGATTTTCGATCGTTGTGATGGAAAAGACAATGCTGTTGAAACACCAATCGGATTTATGCCAAAAGACGGTGCAATCAACACAGACGGATTGGCTGACTACTACAAGAAGACATTGCCAGAAATCCTTAAAGTTGATACAGAAGGCTGGTTAAAAGAAGTTAAAGATATTCGTGAAAACCACTATCCAAAATTTGGTGCTCATTTACCAAAAGAACTCAACGATTGTCTTAACGATCTTGAAGCTAGATTAAGCAAATAAATTTTGTATCAATAAATTCTAAGATACAAAAAAAGCGTCTTGTTTTTACAAGACGCTTTTTTATTTTATAAAGTAAATTCTTCAAAAGAAGAATCTCTTTCATTCATAACCGGCTGTTTTTTACACCTATGCAAATCCCAGTCAATATTCAATGCTTTACTGTTCCATAAAATACCGGTTTCTTCTTCCGGATAATAAAAATCTGAGCATTTATACAAAACTTTTGCTTCATTACTCATTACATAATAACCATGTGCAAATCCTCTTGGAATATACAACTGTTTATTATCATCTTCACTTAATTCTATACCAAAATATTTACCATAAGTCAAAGAACCATGACGAATATCCACAACTACATCATAAATCTTTCCAGACAAAACCTTTATCAATTTTCCCTGCTGATGTATTTTCTGATAATGCAAGCCTCTTAAAACATTTTTTTTAGAATAAGATACATTGTCTTGAACAAAGGTAAGTGTTAAACCTGCTTCAAAAAAATCTTTTTTATTATAAGTTTCTAAAAAATTACCTCTTTCATCCTCATAATTTTTTGAAACTACTTCAAACAAGCCTTCAATAGATTCCCCATCTTTTGTAAGACACTCTTTAAATTCAAAATTCATTTTATACTCCCACTAAAATTTTGATTTAATTTATTTTTCTGTAAAGCTCATAAAATATTTTAAACAAACATCTTTCCATTCATGTGCATCTTCAACCTGAATATCAAGTTTATTTAGTACAGATTCATATTTTTCTTTTGATAAAATCTTTGGAACAAGTTTTTCATTCTTTTTCCAGATTTCACGCAATTTTTCTGCTTCTTCTACTCCTTTTGAATAATTTGATTTTAATTCTTCTTTTAATGTTAGTCCACTATTAAGTTTATATTCCCATGAAACATGATGAAACCATAGCAGATATTTTTCCGGACATTGTTTAATATCAGCGAATATATCTGCTGCATTTTTTCGATACTGGTCACAGGCAGCACTTCCACCTTCACTTCTATCTCTTCTTGAACCAAGACCTTCTTTATCTGCCTGATGATAATATCTAGGTTTCCAGTCTTCACGAGTTCCTTCATCACAGGCAGGATCTGGTCCATAATGATGATTAAATTTCATAATATGATGTAATCCCAAAGGAGTCATATAATTTACACAGGCATTCCAGCTGTTTAATAAAATATACATTATCGAACTTAATATTTCAGGATTTTTACCCCAGGTCATAATAGCCCATTCACGAGCAATAATTTCTTCACTAAGTGTATAATCCCAGCAAAGACGACCAAACGCATACCAATTAGCTGAATGGAACAATGAACCACACCAGTCTTCATTATTACCAATATTTGATACACCTGCTATACCACTCATTTTTGATTTTTCAAGACTCATTCCAACTGTTTCAACGTTATAATCATTATTTTCAAGTAAAGAAGGATTTAATGTTGAACCATTTAAATCAAAATCAAGAATTTCTTTCCACATAGGTGCTAAAAACACAAGATGATTTCCCTGGCCTAAATATTCCTGAGTAATCTGAAATTCCATAAACAAAGAATTTTTTTCATAAGAACCAAACAAAGGATGAACAGGCTCTCTAGGCTGAAAATCAATTGGTCCATTTTTAACTTGTATTGCAACATTCTGTCTGAACTGCCCGTCCAAAGGTTTAAAAATTGAATATGCCTTTTTTGCCCTGTCGTTTTCTCCATGACCATAAATAAATGCACGCCAGATAATTATTCCATTATAAGGACTTACTGCATCACTAAGCATATTTGCACCATCTGATTGTGATCTTCCGTATTCAAAGGGGCCTTTCTGTTGTTCTGAATCGGCTTTTACAAGAAATCCACCAAAGTCAGGAATTAAATTCCAGATTTCTTTTGCTTTATTTTTCCACCATTGTCTTACACGATCATCAAATGGATCAGCAATATCTAAATCATGCAAAAATACCGGAGACCCGAAATTTACACTTATAAAAGTTTTTATTCCCCACTTAGCAAAACAGGATGCAAGAACCTTAACTTTTTCCAGATATTCTGTTGAAAGTATTTCTGCCTGAGAATTTACATTATTAATTACAGTACAATTTATACCAATCGATGCACAAAATCTGGCATAATCTTCATATCTAGAATCAATTCGCTGTGGTAAATCATTCCATTTCCACAAAGATTTTCCAGCATAACCTCTTTCTATAGAACCATCTAAATTATCCCAGTGATTCAACATTCTGTATTTTATTCTTGGACGGTCAATCAACTGTACAAGAGTCGGATGTTTACCAAGACGAACTTCCCTAATAAAAGCAAAAACACCATATAAAACACCAGAATCTGTATTTGAAGTAATAACTGTACACTCATCTTTAATAGATTCATTTTTATGTAAATCTACATTAATTCTATGAATAACAAATCCATCTTCCTCTGGAACTTCTTTAATTCTAGATTTGATTTTTTTAGGTAAATCTTCTATTTTACCAATAACAATTCTTTCTGCGCCGTCTAAAATACTACCTGCTTTTTTTAATTCATTTAATGCATTTCTTAAAATATTAGAATCACCATATAAATCAATAATAGATTTTCCCTGAGTAACGTCATAATCCAGCCATAAATTATATTCAATTTCCATATTTCACCATTACTTAAAATTACTTATTATTCCAACATGAAATTCAAAACAAATTCCAGTCATACCTGCAACAAGCATAATACCAAAAGATTCACCAATTTTATAATCCTTGTGAATACAACAGGTTGCATCTAAAAGTAAATCAATACCAAATTTATCTGGAATTAAATAGATATTAACAATATCCTTAAAGGTATAAATAAAATCCAAGCGTTCGCCTATATACAAATCTAAATAAATAAATGGATTAAAATTAAATCTATAACCATAAAATGCATCTAGAAAAATGCTGCTGGATTGTCCATAACAAATATTCGAGCCTCCTCTATAACCAACGTCAAATGCAAAAAGAGGAGTTTTTATATCATCTTTAAAACTATAAACTGAATTAACATAGACTTCTACACCACACAATTCTTTAGTAGTCTTAGCATATTCTTTTTTTAACAAATTTATATCAAAAGCAACGTCAATAGAATATAAAGTTTCCTGTGCAGATAAATTAAAAAATAAAAAGAATGATAAAAACATTATGATAATATTCTTTTTCATAATATCTATTATATCATAAATAAAGACAGATGGTTGTTAAACTAAACAAAATTTCAAAAATTATAGAACAAAAGATAAAAAAACTATATACTAATTTCAAAAGGAAGTAGATTATGGGCGGAATTTTCGGAGTTGCATCAAAAACTGATTGTTCATTAGATTTATTTTTTGGAGTTGATTATCATTCTCATCTTGGAACAAGACGAGGTGGAATTGCCGTATTACAAGACGACGGAAAATTTTCACGTTCAATTCATAACATCCAGAATTCGCCATTCAGAACAAAATTTGAAAAAGATATAGAAGAATTAAAAGGAAAAATAGGAATCGGCTGTATAAGTGATTATGAACCACAGCCACTTTTAGTTCATTCACATTTAGGAAATTTCGCAATAACAACAGTCGGAATTGTAAATAATAAAGATGAACTTGTAAAAGAGATTCTAGATGCAGGATATACTCACTTCTTAGAAATGAGCGGTGGTGAAATTAATCAAACTGAATTAATAGTTGCATTAATTAATCATAAAGATTCAATCTTAGAAGGAATAAAATACGTTCAAGAAAAAATAAAAGGTTCACTTACAATGCTTATTATGACACCAGAAGGAATTTACGGTGCCAGAGATAAACTTGGTAGAACACCATTACAGATTGGTCAAAAAGATGGTGCTTATTGTATTTCTTTCGAAAATTTTGCCTATGCAAATTTAGGATATCAAGATTGTCATGAATTAGGTCCTGCAGAAATTGTATTTTTAAATTCAGATGGATACAAAATCCTGCAAGAACCTCAGCAAAAAATGAAAATCTGTACTTTCTTATGGATTTATTATGGTTATCCAACAGCAACTTACGAAGGTGTAAACGTTGAACAAATGCGTTATAACTGCGGTAAATTTCTTGCACAACGAGATAAAGGCAATATTAATCCAGATTTAATCGCTGGTGTTCCAGATTCAGGAATTGCACATGCAGTTGGTTATGCAAATGAATCAGGAGTTCCTTTTTCAAGACCATTCATTAAATATACACCAACATGGGCACGTTCTTTTATGCCGACAAATCAGGAACAGAGAAATAAAATTGCACATATGAAACTTATTCCTGTAAAACCTCTTATTAATGGTAAAAAAATTCTTTTAATTGATGATTCAATCGTAAGAGGAACACAATTAAGAGAAACAACAGATTTCTTATAGAACAACGGTGCAAAAGAAGTACATATTCGTCCAGCATGTCCACCAATTATGTTTGGATGCAAATACTTAAATTTTTCACGCTCAAAATCAGAAATGGATTTAATTACAAGAAGAATTATCAATCAACTTGAAGGTGATAATGTAAGTGATGAAAAATTACAGAAATATTGTGATCCAGATACCCCTGAATATGCAAAAATGTGTGATGAAATCTGTAAACAATTACATTTTACAACATTAAGATATCACCGCTTAGATGATATGCTCGACAGCACAGGTTTAGATCATTGTAAACTCTGTACTTACTGCTGGAACGGAAAAGAAGACTAATTTACAGATTAATTCTAAATGGAGTTGCAGGAACCCCCTGTTTATTATAAAGATTCACATTCCAAGGATTCTGTTTCCATAAATAACGTAATTCTTTAATATCTGTTAATTTTTCTGGAACATAAACTTCCACATCAGTTTCATTTACAAGTTTAGCATTTGCTTCAAACAATTGTCCTGATTTAGAAAGAAATTCAAATCCATGAATTTCATTATCAGATGAATTTTTAGCTACAAGAGAAGAACCATCACAATCAAAACGAATTTTTAACATTCGACCATTTTTCTCACAATACTCTGATCTTGGAGATTTTGCATACTTCTTGCCATAAGATAATCGTAATGCTTCAAAAGCACTTCTTTCACCAACAGTCTGTTTATTTTCAGGATGTAAATCATTCCATTCACCACAATCTATAGTAACTGCAAGACCAGTATTTGAAATTTCTGTAACGCATTTTAATTGTTGTTCTCGTAAAACCGGCCATCCGCCATTATCTGGAAATTCTTTTTTATATCCCTGAAGCCAGTTTGGAAGTTGTACAATTACAAATGGAAAATCTTTAGGTGCATAAGAAAATTTACTATGCCATAAAGAAATCATCTTCTGTAATAATTCATTATAATCATCAGGATTTCCAGCATTACTTTCACCCTGATACCATAAAACTCCCCTAAAAGAATTATTAAAACAAGGTGATAACATAGAATTATATAAAGCAGAAGGTTCCCATTCAAAAAACATGCCCTCAGGACAAGTTTCACAAATACAACCTGTTTTCTTCTTCCATTCACCACTTATATCAAAAGTATATTCATCATTAAAAATTTTATAAGGTTTTTCTTCAAAGAATCTAATATCCCACGCAGAATTTTTTTGAACACGAACTGTTATAGTGTTTTTTCCTTCAACAAAAACTTTTTCAGGTGCAAAATATCTTCTAGGAGGATAACAATAACCAGTTTCCCCAGTATATTCACCATTAATCCAGACTTTATCAGCATCCTGAATAGTTCCAACCCAGACAAAAGTTTTAGATTTATTCAAAGATTCAACTTGTTCTTTTGTTAAAGAAAATTCTTTTTTAAACCAGATAACACCACCATTATCTTTTAATTCCTTAAAATCACTTGGAATTACACATTTTTCCCATGAAGAATCCAAAGATTCAAAATCTATTTTATCCCAGTTTTCTAAACAACCTTTATCAATTTTCGAAATCTTCTCATACCAGTCAGAAGTTGCTTTTGTGATTTCGTTATTTCTTTGAGTAATAGCACCAGGAATTCGCCATTTATCAATTTTTTCACATAATTCTGTTCTATTTAAATCTTCTAAAGATTCATAATCTAACCAGGAAACAATATTACATCCACCTTGACTTGCATTAATAATACCAACAGGAAGATTTAATTCTTGGGAAAGTTTTTTTGCAAAAAAATAACCTGTACCACTAAAAGAGCTTAAAGTTTCAGTAGAAGCAATTTCCCATTTAGGATTTTGAACAGATTTTTTTTCTCCATCAAACGAATAAGCAATAGGAACTGTAATCATTCTTACTGATGAACAACAATTATTAAATTCATCAGGATATTTATACTTTAATCTTTCAAAAGTAAGCTGTGCATTAGATTGACCAGAAAGAAGCCATACTTCACCAACCATAATATTTTCAAAAGTGATTTCATCATCATTATTACAAATTAATAATTTAAAAGGACCGCCTTCCTTACCAGATTCAAATTCTAAATTAAAATCACCTTTATCATCACAATTTGATTTATAAGTTTTATTTCTAAAATTAAGCGTTACTAATGAACCAGGAGTAGCATTTCCAGAAAGACAATTAAGCATATTACGTTGCAAAACCATATCTGAAGAATAAATACCATAAATTTTCAACATAAGAACTCCAATATATACTAATATTGTATCTTTTTCTGAATTATCATCTATAGGTAGAAACGCTTATTTTTTAAGTAAAAAGAAAATTAACAAAAAAAAAACACTGCAACTAAAAAATTGCAGTGTTTTATAACAAGAAGTATTTTATATATTAGTTCTGTGCTTGTCTCTGAAGTTTAGCAGCTTTTGCTTTTTCAGTACGAATATCTTTAAGAGCAGAAAGTGCTTTTTTATTTCCATAAACAATATAAAGATTGTTCATAGATTCTTCAGCTTTATCCAAATATCCTAAAGCTTCCATTAAGATTGCAGCATTATATCCAGCTTCAAACATTTCTGTTGATTCATAAACAGCTGTAAATCCTTCTAAAGCTTCTTCATAGAATCCTTTTTTAGCAAGACCATCTGCAATTTTGAATTCTTCATTTTTAGATTTATCCTTTAATAAAGTAAATGTTTTGTCTTCATAATAAGGTTCAATCTGTTTCATGATTTTAGTAATGAAAGAATCCAAATCACTCTTAATCATATTAAATGGAACTGGTAAATCTCTAGGATCTTCTGCATAATTACTAGAACGATTTGCAGAGAAAGTTTTAGATTCAATTACTTTATTTGTTTCAGAATCAACATATTTATAACTGATTTCAAGATCTACTCTTCTGTTGTAAGAATAAGTAATAATTTCATTATCATCTTCATCTTTTGTTTTATTAGTCTGACGATTATCTTCTACTTTAAATTTAGTGATACTGCTGTCAAAATAAACATCTGGAATATTTCTTCTATCTCTCTTATCAACTACCTGATAATATCCAGAATCATAAAGTTTTTGTTCCAAATTAGTCTGAAGGTAATCAATAACATCAGAAATATCATCTGATCTAACTGATTTTCCAGATGGTGGTACAATTGCAGAAACTGTAATTGATTTTGCACCATTTAAATCTACATCTGCAGCTCTCTGAATTCTCATAGAAAAAGATGTTGCACAACTAGTAGCAATAAATGCTGAAGCAATTACAAAAGAAGTAATTAATGTTTTCTTTAATTTCATTTTAAGCCCCTTAAAATTAATATATGTTAATTATACACTATAAATATTGATTTATCAATTTTTTTATAAAATATCTTCTATATAATAAGAGAATTATTATAAATAAAATATAAACTTGTAATAAAGTATTTTTTCTGATTTAATAAATATATGGATTACGAAAAAGAAATATATGAATTACAAATAAAACTTTCTTATTTAGAAGATTTTTTAAATCAGATACAAGAAGTTACAGTAAATCAATCAGATGATATAGAAAAATTAAAAAAAGAAAACAAATTATTAAAAGAAAAAATCAATGATTTAATAGAATTCTCATCTGAAGAAATCCCAAACAGAAAACCTCCACATTATTAATTCTTTTATACTAAACCGCGAACTTTTAAAATCTCTATGGGTTATACCGCGCGCAGCGTCGGTTATGAAGCTGGTTTATCACGTGCGAA
>CALAUH010000119.1 GCA_937892225.1 uncultured Treponema sp. | reverse complement strand
CATATAAATCTCAACTTAAAAATCATGAAGCAGAAGTAAAACACGACAGCATATTGATTGAACAGACAATGAAAACCTTTACTACTTTTATTGATAATAAAGATCCTTACACACGGGGACATTCTACAAGAGTTGCCGCCTATACAAAAGAAATTGCCAGAAGATTAGGTTTTAGTGATGATGAAGTTCAGAATATGTACTATGCCGGTTTAATGCATGACATTGGTAAAATCACAATTGCTGATGAAATCTTAAATAAAACTTCTCACCTTTCTGACAGTGAATGGACTTTAATTCAAAAACATACTGCAAATGGAGCTGAACTTTTAAAAGATTTTACAATTCTTCCAGTAGTTAATGATGCAGTTTTATATCATCATGAAAGATATGACGGTAACGGATATATAAACAGATTAAAAGGTGAAGACATTCCTCTTGTTGCAAGAATTGTCTGTGTTGCAGATTCTTATGATGCAATGTCTGCCAACAGATGTTATCGCTTGAAATTCAGTGAAGAACGAATTTTAATGGAACTTGAAAGATGTGCCGGAAAACAATTTGACCCTAAAATCATAGAAATTATGATTCAAATTATAAAAGATGGAACAATTTATAGAATATAATTGATTTCATCATAAGTACAGTTTACAATATTAAGTTAAGATATATTGTTTGGAGGATTAAAATGGATTTGATTTATGGAATCAAAGACAAACCAAAGCTTGGTAAAGTTGTATTATTTGCAATTCAACAGCTTTTGGCAATTATGGCAGCAACAATTGCAGTGCCTGCAATCATCAACAATTCTTGTGGATGTGAATTATCAGCTTCTGCTGCATTATTCGGTGCGGGAATCGGTTCAATTGTTTACTTATTGTTTACAAAAAGTTCAAGCCCTGTATTTTTAGGAAGTTCATTTGCTTTTATCGGTTCAATGTGTACAGCATTTGCAGGAGCAGCATCTATGGCCGCAGGTTACTGGGGTCTTATTATTGGTGCTGTAATGGCCGGCTTTGTTTACGTAATCATTTCTGTAATCATTAAATTCTGTGGTGTAGAATGGATTAATAAATTAATGCCACCAGTAATCATTGGTCCTACAGTTGCAATTATCGGACTTTCATTAGCAGGTAACGCTGTTGGTGATGCAATGAACGGAAAAGGCGGAAACGTTTATATTGCATTAATCTGTGCTTTAATTACATTAGCAGTTACAATGCTTTTCTCTACATACGGAAAAAGAATTGGAAAATTAATTCCATTTATTCTTGGAATTGTTGCAGGTTACATTGCAGCTTCTATTTTTGCACTCATCGGTAAAATCAGTGGAAATCCAGCTTTTACAGTAATTGATTATTCAGCTTTAACATCTTTAGATTGGACTAAATTCAGTTCATATTTCTCTTTCCCTAAATTTACATTTACTTTAGGAGGAACTGCAGGTCTTAAAGCAATAAATGGAACTTACCTTCTTACTTTATTTACAGCATATGTTCCAGTTGCATTCGTAGTATTTGCAGAACACATCGCTGACCACAAAAATCTTTCTACAATCGTTGGAAAAGATTTGCTCAAAGAACCAGGTCTTTCAAGAACACTTTTAGGTGATGGTATCGGTTCTATGGCTGGTGCTTTATTCGGCGGATGTCCAAATACAACTTACGGTGAATCAATCGGTTGTGTAGCAATTACACGCAATGCTTCATCAATCTCTATCTGGGGATGTGCTTTTGCATGTTTAATCTTCTCTATGATTACACCTTTAGTTGCTTTCCTTGAAACAATTCCTTCTTGTGTAATGGGTGGAGTTTGTATTGCACTTTACGGATTTATTGCAATTTCCGGATTCAAGATGTTCCAGAAAGTAGATTTAAACAAAAACAAAAACTTATTTGTTGCTTCAGTAATCTTTATTACTGGTGTTGGTGGAATGTCAATTTCCTTCGGAAAAGTAACAATCACAACAGTTGCATGTTCATTAATTCTTGGTATTCTTACAAACCTTATGTTAAGTAAAGAAGAATAGTAAATAATATTTACAAAAAAAAAGCTGTCCTGGAAGTAATTAAAAACTTCACAAAGGACAGTTTTTTTTATTCTATAACAGTTTTTATTCTACAACGACTTCTTCAAAACCGGCAGTTTTAAATAACTGTGTAAGTATTTTTACAGCATAATCTTTTGCATTTTTTAACAAACCGTCTGTAACAAGATCTTCCTGTGCACGATTTTTTTCTTCTTCTATTTTGTCAAAAATTTCCTGTGTTTTTAACGGAAGAAAGACTGAACGCTGTTCATCAAAAATTTCCTGACTTTCAATTTCATTTCCTAATATTTCAGCTTCAGGCAATTTTATATAAAGCTTTTTACCATCATTCATTATTTCAATCTGACTTTCTGTAATATCAGCAATACCGGCTCTAATTATTCCAGAATATTTTACAATGCTATAGCTTTGAGTAATCCATCCAGTTTTTTTAACAGTAAGAATGTCACTGTAACGATATTTAAAAGTAACAAATTCCTGCCAGTAAGAAAGATTTTCTCGAATCATAACGGCATTTGTTTCAACTTTTTGAGTCTGTTCAATTTTTTCCTGAATTGGATTCTTCTTTCCAAACAGGAAATAAACAGCAAATAAAATAACTGCAATCAAAATTAAAATAACAATTATTCTATTGAAGATTTTTACAAGAAGACTTCTTCTTTTTCGAGGTTTCTTTTCTTTTTCAACAATATTTTCTGCAAATTCTGATTTTTCTATTTTAGCCAGAAGGCCTTTTTTTTCTTTATCTGATTCCTTCATAAAAGTTCCCTTTAGTAATAATTTTCTTAAATATTATACACTACTTTTTAAAAAACTTGTTGTTTTTTTCTTCCTTTTTTTATATCTTTAAATAAGTTAATTTATGCTAATTATGGAGAAAACTATGGCAGAAAAAAAGAAACATTCATCAAAGAAAACCATATTCGGAATTCTTTTACTGGCTCTTATAGTAATAGCGGGTCTTACAAGTTTTTATATTGTAGATACAACAGAACAGGCTGTTATTACAAGATTCGGAAAATATGTAAGAACTGAAACACAGGAAGGAATGCATTTAAAATTACCTTTCTATATTGAAAAAAATTACAATGTTCCAGTTACTTCCCTTTTAACAAAACAATATGGATTTAGAACAATAAAGGCCGGAAGAAACAATGAATACAAAAACGGAATTTTAGAAGAATCTACAATGCTCACAGGGGATTTAAACCTTATTGATGTAGAATGGATTATTCAATATGAAATTTCAGATCCGATGAAATGGCTTTTTAGTGTACAAGAAAAAGATGCAACAATTGATGATGTTTCCCGCTCTGTAATAAATACTTTAATCGGTGATTATGCACTTCTGGATGTTATAGGACAGGCTCGTAAACCAATACAGGAAGCCGCAATTCCTATGATGAACGAAACATTTAATAACTTAAATCTTGGTATAAAAGTCATTGATGTAAAATTCCAGAATATTCAGGTACCAGAAAATGTCCGCGAAGCTTTTGAAGATGTAAACAAAGCTGACCAGGATATGAAACGTTATATCAATGAAGGAAAAGAAGCATATAATGCAGAAATTCCAAAAGCAGAAGGTGAAGCAAAAAGACAGATAGAAATTGCAGAAGGTTATGCAACAGAACGTGTTAATAGAGCAAAAGGTGATGTAGCAAGATTCAATGCAGTATACGAAGAATACAAACGCTCACCAAAAGTTACAAAAGAACGTATCTATTTAGAAACAATGGAAGAAATCTTTGGTGCCGATGAAAAACCAGAAATTATTGACAGCGAATTAAAGAATGTCTTACCAATTAAAAATTTAAAAGGAGATAACTAATATGGCAAATAAATTTAAGAAAGCATTATTTTTTGTATGCGCTGTATTTATTATTTTATTTGTTGCAATAATTGCAAAACCTTTCTATATAGTAAACGAAGGTGAACAAGCCGTTATTACACGTTTTAGAAAAATCGTTGCAACAAGAACAGAAGCCGGACCATATTTTAAGATTCCTTTAATTGATGTGGTAACAACATTCCCTACAAAAATCTTATCAATTGACGGAGATGTTCAGGAAATCCAGACAGTAGAAAACAGACTTATTGTTTTTGATGTAACTGCAAGATGGAGAATTTCTGATCCGGTAAAATTCTACAAAAGATTCCAGAAACTAGACAAAGGATACAATGCTTTAAGTGATATTATTGACAACGGATGCAGAACAATAATTACACAGAATAAATTAAGCGAAATCGTACGTTCTTCTAACATCATAAATGAAAGAGTCGTACATGAAGAAATGTCTAATGCAGATGAAAATGAAGAAACTTTAGAAAATGAAGCCTCTTCTATAACTGCAGACAATGAAATCATCACAATCGGAAGAAGCAAAATCTGTAATATGATGGTAGAAGAAGCAAGTAAAAATATCAAAGATTTCGGAATTGAAATTATTGATATAGTTCCAAGAAAAATTATGTATAACGAAAAACTTACAGAAGATGTTTACAGCAGAATGATTAAAGACAGAAATCAGGCTGCTCAAAAAGCACGTTCTACTGGTGAAGGTGAAAAAGCAAAACTTCTTGGTGAACTTGAAAACAGAAAACGTTCAATTGAATCTGATGCATACAAACGTGCTGAAGAAATAAAAGGTCAGGCTGATGCAGAAGCCGCTAAGATTTACGCAGAAGCCTATAACAAAGACCCTGAATTCTACGCATTCTGGAAAAGTATGGAATCATACAAAAAAACTTTAAAAGGCAGCAATGCAACTTATAGTACAGATATGGACTATTTTGATTATTTATACAGCTCGGACGGTAAAAGATAATGAATTTAATTTTAATTGAAAAAGATACAATCAGACTTAACAGTCAATTAAATGAATATGCATTCGGAAAGACAAATTATAATGAAATCGTAACAGAAAAAGGTATTCTGGCAAAAAGCAAATTTTCAAAAGATGATGAATACAATTTTGAATTTTCCGAATGGTCTTTTTCAGAAATTAAATCATTCGATACAGAAGGACAATCTGAAAGAATAGTTTATTTTTGCGGAAATAATATTCTTTCAGAAAATGCAAAAACTTTATTAACACTCGAACAGGAAAATTCCAGCAACAAAAAAGAAGCATATTTTGTTATCTGCAGTTTATTAACTCAGGCAGCAAAAGAAAACATCTTTTTACCAAAAGTCGGAAACGGCGGTATAATAATTGATTTTGCAAAAGACACCGTTTCAGTTTTATTCATACCGGAAAAACTTTTTAATTATTCTGCAGGTGCACTTAATGAAACTGATTTTTCTAATGAACAGGGATTTTATGTTAATCCGACATTAAGAGAACTCCCTGCTTTATGTTTCCAGCGAAGTGTATATGCATACAAAATAATCTGCAATAAATTTCCTTTTACATCATCACAGGTAATCGAAAGAAATGCAGATATAATGGATAGAAACTTTTTACCAGTTGAATATACAGTAAATAATTTACCAAAAGAATTATCATCAGCTATAAACAAAGGATTAAAATTACACTCAAATATTGTAAATATTCCCGGCAAAAAAAGAAAAGGAAAAGACAGTGAAGATTTAACACCTACTCCAGATTTTCCAATTGATTTGCTCAAAAAAGAAAAAGATACAAATCATCCTGAACTTGATTCAAATGAACTTGAACAGAAAGCTTCAAGTTATATGAAAACTAAAAATGCAAGAATTAAAACTCAGCGAAGTATCCGACGAAATACACAAAGGATTATCTGGGCAGTAATAATCGCTTGTTTTGCAGGAATAATTGTTCTTTCATACTATAATAATCACAAAGATGAATATACTTCCATCGGTTTAACAAGTGAACAGACAATCGAAGGATTTTTCAAAGGCGTAAATGATAAAGATGTTGTTTTATTAGACAACTTTTCTCAGGGAAAACAAATGTCCAGATTTACCGATTCAGTTGCAAATATTTTTGTAATCGGAAAACAACGGACAGCATACACAAGTGACAAAGGATTTTTATCTCCAGAAGGATATTTCTGCAGAGTTACAGATTTATTGCAAAATGAAACAGGTGCAGTTTACGGAATTACACAATTAACTATTGATAATAAACTGACAGAAGAAAATCCAAAAATTTACAAGCGAAAAGAACATCCAAAAGCATTGGCAATAGAAAAGAATACAATAAAAAAACATAACATTTCTTATTATTTAATTTATTCACAGGATGATGAAAACAATCTTTATGTCCAGAAAAACGAATGTACTGCAATATTACAGTTTATCGATAACTGCTGGATTATTACCGGCTTAGATTACTCTAAACAGGAAGATTTAGATTTGAACAGCAAACTATTTAAGTCTGAATATTATTCAAAAATCAATGAAACAAATAAAGACATTCTTGAATCAGTTCAAAGTTTAAGAGAAAATTATCCATGGTTACCGACAGATAAAAGAATAAATGAAGAATTAAATAAAATTGAACAGGAATTATTAAATCCCTACGATATGATGAATTTTTAATTATTTATTACAAAAGCAGCCTGTACTGTAAATGCTGAACCTTCTTTAGTTTCACGTCTGTTTGAACCAAAAAGAGGATTACAGCAGGTACAGTCTGTACAAACACTTATATTTTCATCAAGAACACCACATCTTCTTAATAATTCAAGATTTGCATTTAATAATGAAAGTCTGAACAATTTTCCGTCCCCGGTATCCCAATCAGGTTTATAATCTTTTTCTACAGCTTTAATACAGTCTGGACTAAAGTTCATTGCAAAATACTCTGCCCTTTCTTCACCAACAATATAGCAGCAGTTATTAATATGAGGTCCAAGAACTACACAAAAATCTTCTGGTCTTGAACCATATTTTTTTTCAGCAAGTTCAATTGCATCAACAGCAATACCAGTTCCTTTCCAACCAGAATGCACAATTCCAAAAACTCCGGTTGTTCTGTCAAATAAATAAACAGGCATACAGTCTGCAACAGTTACAACAGGAACAAATTTTTTATTAGTTGTGATTATTCCATCACCTTGTTTTCGATAAACATCCGAAGAACTGATTACATCATAAACAATATGAGAATGTATTAATTCAACCGCAACTGGAGTAAATTCATCTTTACAGATATCAAAAATCATTCGGTCACGAAGCATATTTACTTCTGACCAGCGAAAACGCATGCTTCCCGCAGCTTTTAAAGTCATACCGCACATTGGTGCATTTACAAGAGGGACACCATTTTTATAAAAAGGGAATTCTACAACTTTAACATCTGATGATATTTCTTTTACTATCGAAAATTCGTTCATTTTTCAGTTGCCGCATCAATTGGTTCTAACTCTGCAATATAGAATAAAGATTTTCTAAGTAAATCTCTGATTTCTATAAGACGTTCTCTAAAGACACTGCTGTCCCGACCTTTTATAGTTGACATATTCTGTAAGCCTTCATGAATACCATCTTTTGAATCATCAAAAAATCCATGAAAAACTCTTTCTATAGTTCTAGAACCTTTTCCAAATAATTTAATACAGTCTTTAATCACATTTTCAGTTTCTGTCATCATCATATTAATTTGATTTTGTATCTGTAATGATGTTACCTGCTTCTGTGCAATTTCATTAAATACATGACCATAATCACCTTTTGGAGAAAGTTTATTTAACAATGCACGCATATTTGCATTCGCATTCGAAAAATTATTTATACCTTCTGAATATTCAATTCTGTTTTCACTACGAATAAATATTCCTTCCATCATGACTTCATTTAACGGCAAACTAATTTCATCATATTTTTCTGTAGCAAACCATGATAAAAATCCGCCTGTAAGTTCGCAGGAAAAATTAACAGGATTCCATAAACTAAGCCATGGTCTATACAATAAAGTTGGAAATTCATTTAAACCAAAATCCATTTTAAGATTTTCACTTAAAGTTAATTTTTTCTGTTCACGTTTCCAGTCATTCCATCTTATATCCTGAATTTTACGCCATTGATTTCTGAACAAATTAAACCAGTTTTCAGCGCCAGTCATACTATCACACTGCCAGTCATATTTATTATTAATGACTTTACCGAGTTTTTGAATTGAAACGCCGGAATTAAATTCCTGAATAATTGAAATATAGCCTTTACTTTTTGCAAGAAATTCTTTTACGGCTTTTTCAACGTCTTTATCCTGAACATTTTCATTAAGATTATTTCTCTGTGAAAATAAAAATACCGCTTCTAAAACTTCATTTTGAGTCGGAACAATATTACTGAATACTTTTACAAACTGATTAAAATCATTAACAGCATTTTTATAAGGACAGGTAAAAATACTTCCAGATATATTTGTAAACTGTGCAATAAAATGAATAAAAGGAAGCTGAACAAAATTCTGAAGCCAGTTAGTTACAGTAACAGCAGAATAAATACTTGTTTTGGTAAGATGATCCATTTCTTTTAAGATATTATCAAGTCGTTTAGCAAGTTCTGTTCTGGTTTCAGGGCCGACATCTTTTGTTAAAGGAAGAATAAAAGGATCTGCTTCACTATTAATTGTATCTGCAAGTTGAGGAGCAACAAATGAACTTAAAAATACATAAAAATCACCAGGATTTTCGTTTATAAGCAAAAAGAAAGGTTTAAAAAAATCAGCAGCTTCTTTTAATGATTGAAGTCTTTCGTAAAAAAGATAATCCAAAGCCTTCATCTTATGATTTACAATTCCAGGATGATTTTTATTAATTCTTTTTGCAAGATTATTCATTAAATCATCATTATATATTTCTTCTTTTAAAGTCTGCTTAAATAATGAACGTATCCATAAAATGATTTTATAAAAAAAGGATTCATTTTCAAATTTCTCTGTAAGAGTTATCCCTTTTTCAGGAATATCTTCTTCTGGCTCAATTGCCTGTATTGTGGAAAGAGAGTTCTGATTTATTCTATCTAATAAAGACTGTCTGTCTTCTGAATTTAAACCTGCAACTAATTTGTCAAATGCATTTTTATTTTCATTTTCCATAGCTATTAGATTATCGGTAAAAAAAGAATT
This sequence comes from uncultured Treponema sp., assembly GCA_937892225.1. Taxonomy (GTDB): domain Bacteria; phylum Spirochaetota; class Spirochaetia; order Treponematales; family Treponemataceae; genus Treponema_D. Next base: position 484 of record CALAUH010000119.1, on the reverse strand, counting down.
CGACAAGAGAAAAAAAAGTTATTTTAAATTCCAGATAGCTCTTACGGGAGTCGAACCCGTCTCTCATTCTTTTCAAGTAAAGTCTAAAAAACTTCTATCGAAGTTTTTTTTTAACGACTTTGCTATTATCGAATTGAGAGGGCGATGAACTTAACCGATATTCGAAAGATGTGTAGATAAAAAAATACGAGCAATGGCGCAGTATTTTTTTATCGGTGTTAAATAAAAAAAAACTTCTCGAAGAGAAGTTTTTTTACCATTAGTCCCTGCGGGAATCGAACCCGCCTTTCATTCATTTTTATAGTAAAAACTAAAAACTTCTTTCGAAGTTTTTTTAACGTTTTTTCAATTATCGAACTTAAAAGGGTCGTGAACTAAACCGATATTCGAAAGATGTGTAGATAAAAAAATACGAGTAGTGACGCAGTATTTTTTATCGGTGTTAAATAAAAAAAAACTTCTCGAAGAGAAGTTTTTTTACCAT
>CALAUH010000118.1 GCA_937892225.1 uncultured Treponema sp. | reverse complement strand
AATTTTAATAAAGTTTTACTTGAGTATGAAGCAGAAGAACGTGAAAAAACAAATATTCCTAATTTAAAAATTAAATATACTAATGCTTTTGGATATTTTATTGAAGTTTCCAAAGGAAAATTATCATCAGTTCCTTCACATTTTATAATGAGAAGAGCTCTGGTAAATCAAGACAGATATACAACAGAAAAATTACAATCACTGGAACTTGAATTAAATGAATCTTCTACAAAAATACTTGAACTTGAAAGAGATTTGTTTTTAGAAATTCGAAATTCTTTACATGAACATATTAATTATCTTTTACAGATTGCAAATGAAGTTGCAAATACAGATGTAATTTCAAATATGGCTTTTGCAGCTATTCAAAATAAATGGGTTTGTCCTGTAATTGAGGATTCATTGATTTTTGAAATTACAAATGGTCGTCATCCTGTTGTAGAAAAAAATCTTCCGATTGGTGAATTTGTTCCAAATGATTCTTTAATAAGTGCTGATGATGAAGGTATTCCTTCTTTTGATTTAATCACAGGACCTAATATGGCAGGAAAAAGTACTTATTTAAGACAGAATGCTTTGATTGCTTTACTGGCACAGACAGGTTCTTATGTTCCGGCAGATAAAGCTCGAATTGGAATTGTAGATAGAATTTTCTGTAGAGTTGGTGCGTCTGATAATCTTGCTAAAGGTGAATCAACTTTTTTAGTCGAAATGATGGAAACTGCAAATATTCTTAGATCGGCAACGATAAAATCTTTAGTTATAATGGATGAAGTTGGTAGAGGAACATCAACCGAAGATGGTCTTGCAATTGCACGTTCTGTAAGTGAATATTTATTAAATCATATAAAATGCAAAACTTTATTTGCAACTCATTATCATGAATTAAGCAGAATTGAACATCCTCGTTTAAAAAAACTATGTCTTGATATTCTTGAATCTAATGGAAATCTGGTTTTTAAAAGAAAAGTTATTGAAGGTGTAACAGAAAACTCTTATGGTATTCATGTCGCAAAATTAGCAGGTTTACCAGAAACTGTAATTGAAAGAGCAAATGTAATTCTTGAACATATTCAAAATGTTGCAAATGATAGACCGGTTATTATTGAAGAAAAAGAGAAAGAAAACGAAAAAATAAATAATTCATCTTCTCCCGGTTTATTTAGTGATGAAGAAATTATTATTTCAGAAATATTATCTATGGATTTAGACAATACAACTCCTATGGATGCTTTAAAATCTGTATCCAGATGGAAAAAAGAATTGTCTGGACAATAAAAAATAATTTTTTTTTCTAAAAAAATTCCTTTTTTTTCATTTTCTCACAATATTATATGTGTGAACAAAATATTTTTTAGAATTAAACATTGTATAAAACAAGTTCTGCGGTTGCTGTATGGGTTTTTAAGTGGCGATGGATCTTGTGTAGTCTGCGGTAAATCTTGTTTTGTAGTACCATTGTGTAAACATTGTTTAAACGAAGTATTTGATATTAGTAAAATACTTTCTGTTTCAAGATGTGAAAATTGTGGTAAAGAATTGTTGAGTTCAGAAAAGAATTGTTTGCGTTGTCGAAAAAGTCCTGTGATGATTTGTACAGATAAAGTTATTCCTTTGTTCTCATATAGATTATGGAATAAAGAACTTTTGTATATTTGGAAAATAAAAGAGATAAGATCATTGTCTTTTGTGTTTGCTAAATTATTGGTGCAAGTTTTAAGGGAAATCGATGCTGATTGTATTGTACCTGTTCCTCCGCGTCCTGGTAAAATTAAACAAAAAGGCTGGGATCAAGTAGATGAATTGTGTGAATATTTACAGTATTGGTTTGGATTTAGGGTTTTGAAGTTGCTTAAAAGAGAAACTGTTATTCAACAAAAAAAATTAAATCGTATGGGTAGACTTGAGAATATTGGAAAATCTTATCATTTAAAAAATGAAAAGGAACTTTCTAAAATCTTAAATCGCTTTGGAGGCAATTTTCCTAAAAAAATTATCTTATTAGATGATGTAACAACTACAGGTTCAACTCTTGAAAGTTGTTCAAAAATATTAAAGGAGGCAGGTGTTGAAACAGTAATTGGAGTTACTTTGTTTATAGTCGATTAAATTTATCAATTTGTGTTTATTCTTGCAAAACCTTAAATTTCAGAGTATTATTAAATGATAAATCAAAAACTTATTAATATAATAAGCGACAGGAGATTTTATGGCTATCGAAGATCAATTTCAGTTAGTAACATTTCAACTTGGTGAAGAATTATACGGTGTAAATATTATGGATGTAAAAGAAATTGTTCGTTTACAGAATGTACGCGTAATTCCAAATGCTCCATATTATGTAGAAGGTATTATCAATCTTCGTGGTGAAATAATTCCAATTATTGATTTACACAAACGGTTTAGAATAAATCCTCTTCCAAAAGAAGAAGTAGATTTTGACGGCGGATTTATTATATTGAATATTGATAATAATAAAATTGGTATTATTATCGATAAAGTTGCACGAGTTGTACCCGTTAGAAGTGAAGAAGTAAAAGAGCCACCTCAGATGATAAGTGGTATTGGTTCTGAATATATCGAAGGTGTTATTCGAGAAGAAAATGCCTATTTAATTATGTTAAATATTCGGAAATTATTTAATGCAAATGAATTAATGAAAATAATTGATAATCAATAATGATACAGACATATAGTACAACAATTAGACGCAAAGAAATGGATGCCGTGTTAACATGCATGGTAGATGAAAAAATTGGTCCTGGTGAATTAAATGTTAGACTTATTCAGCAGGTAAAAGAAAGTTTTAAATGTGATGGTGCAGTCGCTCTTAGAAGTCCTGCAATTGCTTTACAATATGCTTTATTATCTTTAAGTATAGAGAAAGGTTCTAAAATTGCTTTATCAGCTTTAACACCATCATGGCAATATGTAACAATTGAATCTTTAGGATTTGAACCTGTCGTTTTAGATGTACAGGAATCTACAGGATTAGTAAGTGCTGATTCTTATAAAGAAGCGGCAATTCAGGGTGCAAAAGTAATAATTTTATATGAATCAGAAGGTATAGTTCCAGATGATTTAAATGAAATTTTACAAATAGGAATTCCTGTTATAGAAGATATTTCTTTAAGTGCAGGTGCTGTCGTTACTGTAAAAGATGAAAACGGAACAGAAATAGAAAAAAAACGTGCCGGTTTATTTGGTGTTTATACAATTTTAGGTTTAGAGGAAAGAGATGTATTAACAGCAGGTGGCGGTGCAGTTTTGATGGCTCCTGGTAGAAGAGAGTGGATTGTATTAAAGAAGTTTGTAGATCAGGCTCCAAGTACAGATTTGCTTCCAGATATTAACTGTGCATTAGCGTGGGTTCAATTAAAAGAATTTAATAGAAACGAAAAAACTAGAAAAGAAATTTTTGCTTTATATCAACATTCTTGTATGATTGGTAGACATAAAATGTTTGCCCGTCCAGAAGAAGACGCATCTACCATGAGTTGCTTTCCTTTAATATTAAGCAGTTCTTTTAAAGATGTAAAACAATATGCAGCAAAAAAAGAAATTGAAATACAACTTGCATTTGAAAATTCTATTATAGCTTTTAAGGATGATTTATCTGATAAATGTATTCATGCAAAATCTTTATTGCTTAGATGTGCACATTTTCCTTTGTATCCTCGTTTAACACATTCTGAAGTTGCAAAAATTGTTAAAGTATTAGGTTCGTTGCCATAATAAAAGGATAAAATGAAAAAAGTTCTAATATTAATAAATATAAGTAAAGATACCTCGCTAACATTATCTAAAGAAATAGCATCGTATTTAGAAAAGAAAGATTATAAGATTGATTTTTTAAGTTTCGATGGATTTTGTGATAATACTCCGTTTAATGATTATGAATTTGTAATTACTCTTGGTGGTGACGGTACAGTTTTATATGCTGCAAGAAATAGTGTTGATTATGATATTCCTGTTTTTCCAATTAATCTTGGTGAATTTGGGTTTATTGCATCTATACAAAAAACTGAATGGAAAAAATATCTTGATTTATTTTTAGAAAACAAAGCAATTTGTCAGGAAAGAATAATGATTCAAGCATCATTGTTTCGAAATAATAAAATTGTAGCAGAAACTTATGCATTAAATGATGTTGTTATAAGTGCAAAAAATACTGCCAGAACGGTTGCTCTAGATGTTTCATATAATAAAATTCATTTGTGTAAATTAAAATCTGATGGTGTTATTGTAAGTACTGCAACAGGTTCTACAGCTTATTCTGCATCTGCTGGTGGACCGATTGTTGAACCTTCTTTGAATGCTTTTATTTTTACACCGATAAATTCTTTTTCCTTATCTTCTCGTCCAATTGTTTTAAATGGAGAAGGTCAGTTGGAAATTGTAATTCAGCCTTGTAGAACAAAAGAAATTTGTATGATTGTAGACGGACAGGAACCTGTATCTTTACAGGCAAATGATATTATTAAAATAAAAACTATTGATAAAAAAATAAAACTTATTTCGAGTGCAGAAGATAATTTTTATAATGCATTACGTTCTAAGATGAATTGGACTGGAGGGCCACATGCTTGAAGAATTAACAATTAAAGATTTTGCTCTCATTGAATCAGATTATTTAGAATTTAATAAAGGATTTACTGTATTATCAGGTGAAACTGGTGCCGGTAAATCAATTTTAATAGGAGCTTTATCTTTTTTACTGGGTGGAAAAGCTGAAGTTCAACAGATACGAGCCGGAAAAAATGAAGCTTCTGTAACAGGTATATTTTCTATTAAACCAAATGTTAATCCAATAAATATTGCAGATGATGATGAACCTTCTAATGCGAATGAATGGCTTTATCAGCATGGAATTCAAATTGAAAATAATAGAGTTTTATTAAGAAGATATATTCGCGATACAGGAAAATCTGCCGCTTGGATAAATGATACTCCTGTAACAAGAACTGATTTAGCACAATTTTCTAGTTTTTTAATAGATATTCATGGTCAACATGAACATCAATCATTAATGAAGGTACCAGAACATAGAAAATTTTTAGACAGTAGAGCTGGTATTAATGCAGAAGTTGATGAATTTAAAAAACGATATGCACTTTTAGTTTTAAAAAGAAATCAATTAAATGAATATTCAATGTCTGAATCTGAAAGATTACGAAAATTAGATATGATGACATTTGCTGTTCAAGAAATATCTGAAGCTAAATTAAAAAAAGATGAAGATAAAACTTTGGAAGAAGAAGAAAGTAGATTATTGTCTTTTGAAAAAATATTTTCTGAAGTTGAATTAATTAATGAAATGTTATCATCATCAGAAAATTCAATTGTTTCATTATTAAAGAAAGTCAGAAGAGAATCCGGAAATGTCGTAAATATGGACAAATCAATTGAAAAATTGGATGAAAGAATTGAATCAGCTTTTTATGAACTTTCTGATATTGGCGATGAATTTTCTGCATATCAAAATAAACTTGTTTTTGATCCATCAAGACTTTCGGAAGTTCAGGAACGTTTGTCTGTAATAAATAATTTGAAAAAGAAATATGCTTCCAGTGTAAATGCATCTTTAAATGAAGTATTCGATTTTTATCAACAGGCAATGCAATATGTTGAAGAAAATTCTGACGGTAATAACAAACGTGATATACTTGCTGCAGAAATAAGAGAAATTGAACATGATATTTTACAAAGAGCAAATGTTTTAACTGCAAAAAGAAAGGCTGCTTCAAGTAAATTAAATGTTGAAGTTGATCAAATTCTTGCAAAACTTGGCATGAGCGGAACTCATTTTGAAGTAAGCATCACAGAAAAAAGTGGTTCTGAAATTGAACAGATTTGTGGTCCTTATGGAAAAGATAATGTTGAATTTTTAATTAGTGCTAATCCTGGAAATCCTTTGCTGCCTCTTGCTAAAATTGCTTCAGGTGGTGAACTTTCAAGAGTAATGCTTGCATTAAAAACAATTTTTGCTCAATCAGATTGTGTAGATACATTAATTTTTGATGAAATTGATACTGGTATTGGTGGTGAAGTTGCTGTAGCAGTTGGTTCACATATGAAAAATCTTGCTAAAAATAGACAGATTTTCTGTATTACACATCTAGCGAGTATTGCTGTTTATGCCGATAATCAAATTAAGATAGAAAAAGCAGTGTCAGGTGGTATTACTTCTTCAAATGTTCACGAAGTTAAAGGTAACGAAAGAGTAGCTGAAATTGCACGTATGTTATCTGGTGATTCTGATACACAACAATCTTTAATGCATGCTAAATCTATGCTTGAAAAATATAGCGGAGGATTTTAATGGCAAAAATTTCTGAAGAAACAAGGCTTCATTTTAATGAAGCGATTCAACCATATAAAGATAAAATTACTCAAATTCTTGCAAAAGAAAAAACTATGTTAAATGGAATGCATGAAGGTGATGTTGATTTTGAACAAAAGAAAATTCTTTTGTGTGAAGATATGATTTATGTTTCTTCTCTGTATATTGCACAAAATACGCTTTCTTTAAAATTAATGGAAGTTAAAAATAATGATGCATTGAATGAAGCCAGAAAAATTTTATATAAAGCAATTATTTATCTAGAGGAAATTGTAACAAACTATATTGATTGTCCTTATGCAGATTTGGCTCCATATCATGAAAAAATACAGAATATTGATATTGAAAAACGTTATTTAGTCATAAGAAAGTTAGGATTATCAATCCAGCTTTTAAAAGATGCGTTTGGAGATAACAGTAAATGGAAATGGAGTTTTGTTGAATTAGAGGGTAGATTTACAACTGTAGCAAAAAATATTATTGATATGAAAGAAGCTAACAAAGATTATTTTGATCCTAGAAGTGATAAATATGAAATTACTGTTTTGTTTATTCGATTAATTACAAAAATGTTAAATAATGCTGCAAATGGATATCGTGATAGATACGAACTTTCTACAAGACGAATTGATGATATGCGTGATGCAATTAAATATCTACTTGCATTGCGAAAATTACATACAGTTCTTAATCAAAATGATCAGGCTGAAGAAATAAAGAAAAAGGCAATTGTCTGGAAAGATAAAATGGATGCTGATCATAAAAAAGGACTTAGCAACTAAATTTTTGAGTAAATAATTATGGAAAAAAATCTCGCATTAAAAATATTTGAAGGTTTTTCTATTCAAAGATGGAATGACCTTGTTAGACCGTTTGAACTTGTGGAAATGGATAAAGCTGCAGAAAAAATGGTCATTGCATATATTATTGGTAAATATGAAGAAAAAAATGGCAATTTCGTAGACTGGAACTGGATGATATATGCTTCTTTATTTGATTTATTAAAAAAAATAGCTTTATGTGATATAAAATCTCCTGTTCAGCAGATGCTTAAAAAAGAATTCCCTCAAGAATATATGCGTCTTAATGAATGGGTTTTAAATCAATACAGACAGTTAATAAAAGATGATGAACTTTTTTCTAAATTTACAATTTATATTGGTCAAAAAGCAGGTTCATTTGCAGTTCCTAAAAATTTAACAAAATCAATTCATATATATGATGCAGCTCATAAATTATCTACATTACGTGAACTGGAAATGATTTCTTTTGTAAATGAAAAAGAACGTCTTTCTAATATTGAAGCGCAGTTGAAATCAGAAATTCAGCCGTATCTTGATTTAGAAGGTTTGCAAAAATTTATGACACGTCAAAAGGAATTTGATTTTCTTTTGAAAATTGAACAGCTGCGTTTTCAGACAAGATGGAATCAAACTCCTCGTATTCCAAAAACATCTGTTTTAGGACATTCATTTTTTGTTGCAATAATGACACTTTTACTTGGACGTGAAAATTCTGTAAAAATGTGTGAACAGCGTGTTATAAATAATTTTTTCAGTGCACTTTTTCATGATTTACCGGAATCTGTAACAAGAGATATTATTTCTCCGGTTAAACAGGCAACGGATGATTTACCAAATATTGTAAAAAAAATTGAAGATGAAATTGTAAATAAAGAACTTGTTCCTCTTATGCAGGATTTTTATAAAGATCAGGTTATTTATTTTACAAGTGATGAATTTTCAAACAGAATATTAGTTGACGGAAAAGTAAAAGTTGTTTCATACCAGGAATTAAATGAGAAATATAATGATAAAAAATATCAACCAGTAGATGGAAATCTTGTAAGAGTTTGCGATCATCTTTCTGCACTTATGGAAGCAGATATATCAATAAAACACGGTATTACATCATCACATTTAGTTTCTGGAAGAGAAGGGCTTTTAAATCATTATAAAGAAGATGAACTGATAAGTGGAATTAATGTAAATAAATTATTTCATTCTTTGATGTAAAATATTTAAAAAAAATAACATTTTTTACCGATAATTAACTTATGAGAATTTTTAAGCATAAGAAATTATTGTCAATTATTTTTAGTTTTTCTATTTTTTCAATTTTACTTTTTGCAGAGACAATTTATAAAGTCCAGAAAGGTGATACACTTTATTCTATAAGTAAAAAATATCAGATTACAGTTGCAGAATTGTGTTCAGCTAATAATATTACGGATAAAGATGTAATTAAAGAAGGACAGAAATTAAAAATTCCAAAGGCTGATATTGCAAATGCCGTTGCACTTAATACAGATGATTCAAAAACTACAGTTCAAGTTCAAACAGTTACTTATGTAGTTGTAAAAGGTGACACATTATATGGTATTGCTAAAAAATATAATATGTCTATTGCTGATTTATATGCTTTAAATAATTTAGATAGTAATTCTGTAATTAAAGTAGGTCAGAAATTAAAAGTAAAAGATAAAGGTTCTTCAGCTAAAACAACTGTTGAAACTCCTAAAATTGATGATACAAAAACTCCAGACACTAGAAATTATGGTAAAACTGTTCAGTCAGATTCTTCAACAATCTGGCCTGTAAAAAATCCTAAGGTAACTACAGTAAAAGGTAAAGCCTCTGGCGTTCAACTTTCTGCTCAAGAAAATGAAAATGTAACTTGTGTAAGAGAGGGAACTGTAATGTACGTCGGTGTTTATAGAGGTTTTGGACAGGTTGTATTTGTTCAGTCTAAAACTGGTATAATTTATGCCTATATGGGATTAAATGTAGTAAATGTAAAAAAAGGTGATTATGTATTATTTGGTAATGTTTTAGGCAGTGCCGGAAAAGATTCAATCAATGGAAAATCACAGATTACATTTATGGTATTCCAAAATGGTCAACCGATTGATCCAACAAAGGCACCTAGAAATTAATTCTGTTTACACATTTTTATAAATAATTCCATACAAACCCTGGCATCATCATAAGCACGATGAGAATGGCCGGGGTTTATTTTTAGTTCTTTTGCCAGAAAATCTAGTTTGTGTTTTTTAAAATCAGGATAAAACCATCTTGAAAATTGTAATGTATCTATAGTTTTATTGTTTGTTATATTTAAACCGGCTAATTCACATTCAGCATTGATAAAATTTAAATCAAATTGTGCATTATGTGCAACTAAAATTGTATCTTTTATAAAATCTAAAAAATCTGGTAAATAATCTTTTATTACAGGACAATTAATTACATCTGAAGGTGCAATTCCTGTAAGTTCAGTTATAAAAGGAGAAATTTCACATTGTGGATTAAATAGATGTTGGAATTTAGAAATGATTCCGTCTTTATTAAATTTTACAGCTCCAATTTCTAAAACCCTGCCATATTTTGGTGATATGGCAGTAGTTTCAGTATCAAAGGCTGTAAAAACTTCACCTTGTTCATATAAAAGGTGAAGTTTTTTAAA
>CALAUH010000117.1 GCA_937892225.1 uncultured Treponema sp. | reverse complement strand
AACATTGGAACATCTTCTGTCCCGCGATTAGCACTTGCATTTGAAACAACTGGAATTCCTTCAGCAGCATAAGCAGCTTCCAAAGCTTTAATATCATCTTTTTTAGGAAGTTCCAAAGCAGAGAAAACAAACTGACATTTACCGATTGCTTTTTCTGCAAGGTTTGCATCTTCTACCATTAAGTTAGCAACGCCTTCTGGAATATTTTCACCAATGAGCCAGCGGTTTGCAACAGCATCTTTATATAACTGACCTGCAGAACGTGGAGAAGCAGCAACGTATGTTACTTCAAACCATGGATGATTTTCCAACAATTTAATATAGCGCTGTCCAACCATACCTGTAGCGCCCAAAACACCAACTTTAATCTTTCCACTCATATATAACTCCTATTAGTATAAACCAGCCACAGATGAACACAGATTCACACTGATAAATGCTGAAAAAAATCTGTGTTTATCTGTGTGTATCTGTGGCTAATCTTTTTTTTAGTTCTAATTTATACTCTTCACTACAGAACGCTGCATCTACAGCATTCAGTAGTAATTGTTTCTTTTCTTCTTCAGTGATTCCGTACATTTTTTTAATGTAATCGAATTCATTCTGAAGGTTTGTACGGCAGATTGCCATGTCATCTGTGTTGATTGTAACTTTTACTCCGGCTTCTAAATATTTTCTAAGCGGATATTTTGTCATATCTTCCACAGCTTTTGTCTGACGGTTTGAATTAGGGCACATCTCCAATGGAATCTGATTTTTGATTACATATTCCAGAAGTTTTTCGTCTTCATAAATACGAACACCGTGTCCAATTCTTGCAGCACCAAATTTTAATGCTGTCCATACAGATTCAGGACCATCTGCTTCGCCTGCATGAATTGTAAAAGGAACTCCATTGTTTTTAGCAAGTGTAAATTCTTCTTCAAAATCTGCAGTTTTAAAAAGACCTTCGGCACCTGCTAAATCAACAGCTACAACGCCTTCGTCTTTTACTAAATATTTTTTTGCTAATTGTACAGTTTCCAGATTTTCTTCTCTGTTATGGTCACTGCGCATACAGCATAAAATTAAGTTTGTATGTAAATCTGACTTTTTCAATCCTTCCAAAGCAGCAAGTATTACTTCTTCTTGTGTAAGTCCGTTTATCTGGTGCAACTGTGGTGCAAATCGGATTTCAAGATAAATAATTCCCTGTTCTCTGCAATTTTCCTGAACAAGTCTTACAGCCTCTGTAATTCCTTCTTTTGTCTGAAGAAGTCGCAAAGGAAGTCCAAAACACTGCAAAAAATCATTAAGACTTTCGCAGGTCTCTGGTACAGAAAGTTTTTTAAGAAGTGCATCATCACTTTTAGCAGGAAGTTCAATATTCTGGAGTACAGCAAGTTTTTTTGCAATTTCAAGAGTAATAGAACCGTCAAGGTGACAATGTAAATCTATCATTAAAAAACTCCGTTTTTTGAAATGAAAAATGAATAATTAAGAATGAAAAATTATTAATAATTCTTCATTTTTCATTTTTAATTCTTAATTATAAATTACATTCCTTAATTGCAGCTTCAATTGTCTTTTTTGCTGCGTCATTTACTTCAACGAGAGGTAAACGAAGTGTTCCAGCTGGCATTCCTTTTAAGTTCATTGCGTATTTAATTGAACTTGGGTTACCATCACAGAATTCTGCTTTAAAGAATGGAGCCAAGCGATAATGAATTTCACGTGCTTTCTTAAAATCACCATCCAAAGCTGACTGAGCTAATTCGTGCATCAATTTTGGAATCATGTTTGAAGCAACAGAAATAATTCCGTCTCCACCAGCAGCGATTAAAGGTAAAGTCAAACCGTCATCACCAGAAAGAACTGCAAAATCAGGTTTCTTATTTTTAATCTGACCGATTACTTCCATCATCTGTGCAACTGAACCAGAAGCTTCTTTAACTCCGGCAATATTTGGAAGTTCAGCAATGCGAACTAACAAATCAGTTGGAATGTTCAAACCAGTACGTCCCTGAATGTTGTAAACGATGATTGGAATACCAACTTTTGAACAAGCTGCAAAATGCTGATAAATACCTTCTTTTGAAGGTTTGTTGTAATATGGTGTTACTACCAATGCTGCATCAGCACCGGCTTTTTTTGCTCTTTCACAATATGCCACTGCATCTTTTGTATTGTTTGAACCAGCACCAAGAATAATTGGGATTTTTTTGCCTGTAGATTTTTCAAATGCACGAACCTCTTCCATTACAATTTGAATAATCTTGTCTTCTTCTTCACCAGGGCGTTCATCCAAAGTTGGTGTTTCAGCTGTGGTTCCAAGAGGAACAAGACCATCAATACTTTCAGAAAGCTGATGTTTGACATTTTTTCGCAATCCCTCAAAATCAACAGAACCATCTGCATTCATTGGTGTAATTAAAGCAGTAAATGCGCCACGAAAAATATTCATATATTCCTCCTATTATTGATATAATATTTTGCCAAATATTTTATAGTTTTTTCTATATAAATTCAATTAGTGATATTTTTTTCCTATGACTTCATACTTTTATTTTTTTACGATATAATTATTTTATGTTTGAAGATGGAAACACATTTGGAGAACAATTTAAAATCACAACTTTTGGAGAAAGCCACGGTCCTGCAATCGGCTGTTTAATTCAAGGATGTCCGGCCGGACTTACCATTACTCCTCAACTGATTCAGGATGCACTTGATAAAAGAAAACCTGGAAATAACTCTCCGCTTGTTTCTAAACGTCAGGAACCTGATAAAATCGAAATTCTTTCTGGAATATACAACGATAAAACGGAAGGAACTCCAATCGCTTTATTAATCCGAAATATAAATCAAAATTCAATTAATTATAAAGCACTGGAAAATTTATTCAGACCGGGACATGCTGATTTTACTTATGAAGCAAAATATCATGGCTTTCAAGATAAACGTGGTGGCGGTCGTTCAAGCGGAAGAGAAACTGCTTCCAGAGTAGCCGGCGGTGCACTTGCTTTGGAATTATTAAAATCACAAGGAATAAAAATAACTGCATATACAATTAAAGCGGCCGGTATAAGTATTACAAAAAAAAACTTGTCAGAAATTGAACAAAATAATCTAAGAGCACCAGATAATGAAGCTGCTGAAAAAATGCAGAAAAAAATTGAAGAATTAAAATCAAAAGGTGATTCTGCCGGTGGAATTATCGAATGCATTATAGAAGGTTGTCCTGCCGGAATTGGAGAACCTGTTTTTGATAAACTTGATGCAGAATTAGCAAAAGCTATAATGAGTATTGGTGCAATAAAAGGCATTGAATTTGGCGACGGATTTTTATCTGCTGATTCAACAGGAAGTACAAATAACGACTGCATGACTACGAAAGATGGAAAAATCACTTTTGATTCTAATCACTGCGGCGGTATTCTTGGTGGAATAAGTAACGGTAACACAATCATTTTCCGTGCAGCAGTAAAACCGGTACCAAGTATTACAAAAGAACAAAACACAGTTGTAAAAAAAGCGGACGGAACTTTCGAAAATACGCAAATAAGTATTCAAGGAAGACATGACACTTGTTTATGTCCACGCATTGTTCCAGTTATAGAAGCAATGACCGCTATTACACTTGCAAACTTCATAAAATTTAAGGAATAAAAAATGCAAAAGAAAAATTTAACTAACGGGAAAAGTAAATCATTCAGTAAAAAACAGATTATTATCGGGATTTTTTCAGCTGTTCTTATTTTATTAATTGGCTTAATTGCCATAAGAACTACTAAATTTCAAAATTATAATCGTCCTATGGAACTTACTCATCTTCAACAAGTCCAGTTGGAAACTTATATAAACGAAAAATATGGTGAACGTCAGCAGATTGTTCATGAATTACCTTTTAAATCACTTAGTGCTGCTTTAGATGTTGATGCTGAATCTGCAATTTTGATTGATACTGCAACAGGCGACATTCTTTATGAAAAAAATGCAGATATAGTAATTCCTCCTGCAAGTTTAACTAAACTGTTTGCCATGTATGTTGTTGATCAGGAAGTAAGCATGGGTAATTTTAGATATGATCAATACATTCATATTCCTGAAGAAGCTCTTGCATGTAATATGCCTCCTCATTCATCTTTAATGTTTTTAGGCGAAGGTCAGAAAGTAACTTTAGAAGAACTTCTTTTAGGACTTTCAATCTGTTCAGGAAATGATGCAGCCTATGCCCTTGCCTATACAATCAGCGGAAGCATGGAAGCATTTATAGACAGAATGAATCAAGTTGCAATTGATTTAGGATTAAAAAATACTCACTTTGTAGAAAGTTCTGGTTATAGTGAATTAAATACAACTACAGCAAGAGAAATGGCAAGTTTCTGCAGAGTATATTTATATGAACATCCTGAATCTTTACAAAAGTTCCATTCCGTTCCAAGTTTTAAATATCCTAAAGAAAGAAATATGGCTGATGGAGACGTTTACGGAGCACAGGATTTTTCAAACGGAATTCCACGTCATATCACAATGGGAATTACACAGCAGAATACAAATCCTTTGTTAGGAAAACTGGAAGGATGTGACGGTCTTAAAACAGGTTATATTGACGAAAGCGGATACAATCTTGCTTTAACTGCAAAACGTAATGAAACAAGATTTTTATCTGTTACATTAAAAGGCAAAGGGAATAATACACAGGAAGGACAGCAGGGACGTATAAAAGACGGATTTGCTTTAATGAATTTTGCCTTTGGTTCTTTTGCAGATTATACAGAAGTTCAGGCAATTAAAGATTATCCAGTTTATGTTGCAGGGTCAAAAGATATAGCCATAAATTTAACACCATGTTATAAAGAAACAGCAATCTGTGTACCATTCTTAACTGGAAATTCAATTAATGAAAATCTCGACAATGTCAGAATCACTGTTGAATTACCTGAAAAATTAAGCGGAAAAGTTGAATGTGGAACTCAATATGGTTTAATCACAGTAAGTCTTGATAATTACACTCTAGAACAAATTCCTCTTATTGCCGACAGAACAACTAAATCAACTAATATATTTATACGTTTTATTGATAATATTGCTTTAAAACTATTAAAAAAATAAATATGTGTTATAATTTAATCTATAGTATCAGGAGGAACAGATGGACGTTCATAATTTAATGGAAGATGTTGTTATTCTTAATGTAAACCGTCTTTATGATCAGGTAAAAAAAGAAAATCCTTCATGGCTATCTTGTGACTGTAAAAACTGTAGATTAGATACAATCAGTTATGTATTAAACAGACTTCCACCAAAATATGTTGTTTCAGGCAGAGGTGTTACTCATACTTCTGATGATTTAAATAATCTTCAACTTAAAGCTGATATTGATTCACTCGCAATCGAAGGAATAAGAGTCGTTAATTCTACAAAACGTCCTTTCCATACTCAAAAAAGAAGTGATTGTATTGCAAATACAAGTCATATTCCTTGTTTTAATTTTTCAATTTTTACCGGAACAATTTTAGACGGTTCAAACTTTGAACCTGTAATCGGTGCAACAGTTACTCTAAAATATAATGGTAAACCTGTAGAAATGATAGATAAAACTTGGATAAATCCATACATAACCTGTAAAAGCACAAAAGGAACCTACTCTTTCTGGATGAAGCATATTCCTGCAGAAAAAGAAGGCATCTTCAAAAAATTTACATTTACAATTGAAATTTCAGCACCTTCTTATACAACATCTTCGTACTTTTTCGAAGTTCCTTGTACAAGTGATGCTTATGTTAAAAATGAATTGGATTCAACTTATTCTTTAAAACTAAAAGATTTTATTATTTTTAAAGATAACATTCAAAATCCAATGGAATAAAATAAACAGGAAAATCAATGAAAAGAAAAATCAAAAAAACAGCCTGCTTAATAATGCTTTTAATAGCGGCAGGCCTGGGAATTTATTATTTTATTTATTTACCAAAACAAAATTTAGAAAATCTTAATTATTCAACTTTTTACAATCAGGTAGCAGAAAAGCAAATCAGTAAAGTAAAAATTGAAGATGACAAAATTTATTTTGAATATAAAAACAATTCCGAAAAAAAATTCTATACAACAAATCCACAGTCACCTACTTTAAAAGAATATTTATTAATTAATGATGTAGAAGTCGAAGAAGTAAAAGACGGTTCAGAAATTATCTCTTTAATTTTCGACTGCATTTTTTATATTTTCTTCTTTGGCATTATCATTATTGCATTCAGAAAATTTATAAGTCCAAATACTTTTAAAGTTGTTCGAAAAACAAAAGTAACATTTGACGATGTTGTAGGAATGGACAACCTTAAACGTGATATGAAACAGGTTATTCAGATAATGCAGCATCCTTCAGAATATGCAAAAAAGGGAATCCGAATGCCAAAAGGTATTTTACTTGAAGGTGCACCTGGAAACGGAAAAACTCTTTTTGCAAAAGCACTCGCCGGAGAAGGCAAAGTTAATTTTATTCCTGCAAAAGCAACTGATTTCGAAAGTATGTTTATGGCTATAGGTCCTTTAAAGGTAAAACTCTTATTTGCAAAAGCAAGAAAACAAGCTCCATGTATTGTATTCATAGATGAATTTGACGGAATTGGCACTAAACGAAATTATTCAGGTTCTGCAATCGAAACAGAAAATACAAGAATCGTTACTGCATTACTAAATGAATTAGACGGTTTTGAACAGACAAACGGAGTTCTTGTATTAGCGGCAACAAACAGTATCTCAGCTTTAGATCCAGCCTTAATCCGCCCCGGACGTTTTGATGCAAAATTCTGTGTTCCATATCCAGATTCAAAAGCCAGAGAAGAACTTATTAAAATGTATACTAAAGATAAAAATCCTTCTGCAGAATGTTCAATCAATGTTCTTACAAATATGTTTGATGGTTTTTCTTGTTCGAAGATTGAATCTGTCTTAAACAAAGCAGCACTTCTTGCAGCAGAGAAAAATAATTCTGAATTTACTTTAGATGATGTAAGACTGGCAATTAAAGAAAATTAAATTTCTTCAAGTTCAACTTCATCTTTTTCAAAACGCTCACAATCTTTTCTCATCAGATCAAAGAATTCTTGTTTCGGAAGACCTTTTGCAAATAAGAATCCCTGTAAATAATCACATCCAAGTTTTGTAAGCCATTCAGCCTGAGCTTTAGTTTCAACACCTTCTGCAAGAACTGTCATGCCAAGTTTTTTAATCATTGAAATTGTAGCTTCCAGGGCAATATTTGCGCGTTTTTCAGAGAAAGCAGTCCATACAATTTCTTTATCAATCTTTACCATTTTGAACGGTAAATTTAAAAGATAATTCATATTTGAATAACCAGAACCGTAATCATCCAAAGAAAGTTCAATTCCTTCTTCAGAAAGTCTGTTCATATTTTTCAAAAGAATTTCCGGTGTATGAGCCGCAGCGGTTTCTGTAATTTCAAGATTAATTATAGAAGACGGAACATTATGTATTGTTCTGATTGTAACAAGCTGATCTGCAAGAATTTCCTGCATACACTGTGCAACAGAAAGATTAATATCAATTTTTGTAATTCCATAATCTTCAGGACAAATAGATGATAAAGTCTTACAAACTTCGTCAAATACAAATTGACCGATTCTTAAAATGTCACCTGTCTTTTCTGAAATTGGAATAAATTCTTCCGGTGAAACGAAATTTCCTTCATCATCACGCATACGGATTAATGCTTCTGCACCAATAAGACGGTCTTCTTTTGTTGAATAAATCGGCTGGTAATATACGTCAAATCTTTTTTCTGCGAGTGCATTTCTTAAAAGATGTGCAATATATGCTGTTCGTTTTTTGTATTCCCTATCAATATCTCGAGCATAAATAATCTGACGTTTATATCTTGTATCATCAGAAATTAAATCGATAATATCGAGAATTTCTTCCGAAGTTTTTGTATCATCCGGACATTCCATTACACAAATGCGTGAATACAGTTTTAATTCAAGCGTATCATAAACCCATGTTTCATGGAATCTTGCTCGTAAATTAAATACGTGTTTTTCAATATCTCTAGGATTATAGGATTTAAAAATCAAACAGAATTTTCCCTGTGGAAGATAATAATGTTTTGCCTGTGGAAATTCACTTTTCAAGAAATCAGAAACTTCTTTTAAAAGAGCATTCATCTGATTAATTCCAAAAGCATTCGAAATAAAAACTGTATCATCAAGGAAAATTGTTAACACAAGAAATTTACTGTTATTAGCAAAATCTTTTTGTGTCATTTTTACTAATGCAGACTGATTAAATAAATCTGTTGTTCTGTCAATGTATTCTTCAGGTGTTTGAATAAGCGAAGAAAACATAATTGCAGCAAGTGCAACGCCAAAACATTGTAACAAATATCTTTCGTCAACAAACTGAATGGCAACTGCAATTCCAAGAAGGAAGATATAAGACAATAATAAAAATATTCTTTTTACTGTAATAACTTTTCTATATTTAAATAAAATAAACATAGAAACACAAATATAATAAATCGTAGAAAAATACAAGAGATAATATACAAAATTTCCACGATGATATAAATGATATGAATCAATATAAAAAGCAGAGACAATATTAAAGCTGTAATATGTTAATGGAGAGATTATAATCAATGCCATTATTAAAAAATATGGGATTCCGACAAAGAAATTAAATTTTTTTATAGATTTTTTCGAAGTTACATCTGAAAAATTAACAAGTGAAATTGAATAAAAAAGATAAAGCAATGGAAGTGTATTTGTACAAATATAACACATTATATGTACAGCCCAATAAATGCCCACTGGACAATTTAAATTTCCATCTAAAATAGCAGTGGTAAAATCAAAAATAGTATTAAGTAATGCACAGACAACAAAACTTAAATATGTATGATTTTGCACTAACGGCAAGTTCTTCCTTTGAAAATGAAACGCAATTACAATAATGTAAATACAAAAAGCTGCTACATCATAATGAAGAATGTAATTTACTCCCTGCAAGATATAAGCCCCTAAAAAATACTACTATATTATACTATTAACTTTACCCTAGTAATTCTCAAAAGTCAAATTATGGTTTATAATTATTTTATCTTTGGGGGCGACTATGCTAAAAGCAATAATACGATTTTTTAAATCTCTTAACAGCAACTCTCATCCTGGAGAAATTGCACATGCTGTCTGTCTGGCTCTAATCTTAGGTTTTATGCCAAAAACAAATCTCTTATGGTATATACTTTCTGTTCTGTTCATTTTTATGCGCATAAACCGTGGATGTTTAGTTGTATTCACATTTTTATTTGCCTTAATAGCACCTTGCTTTGACAATATTTTTGATACATGGGGTTACGCAATATTAAATTTTGAGCCCTTAATTTCCGTCTTCTCAAAACTTCTAGATATTCCGTTTATTGCTTTAACAAAATTCAATAATTCAATTGTAATGGGCTCACTTGCTTATTCTTTAGTTTGCTACATTCCTTTATATTTTATTGTTAGAATTTTTGTGAAATACTGGAGACAGCTTTTAGCTCCAGCAGTAAGAAAAACAAAAGTCATAACTTTCTTATCTCAACTTCCACTTATTCAGAAAATAGGAGAAATGTATGAAAAATAATGATTCAACAAAAAAAGAAAAGAAATTTAAACTTCCAAAACATTTCTCTAAAGCATATACACAAAAACAGCTAGATAAATTAGGCAGTAAAATATTTATCAAAGATGATAGAGAATGGATTTTATCATTTTTTAAAGAATCTGAATTACAGGACAAAAAAGGAAACAAACTCTACACTATTCCAGCTAATACTGTAATTACACAAAAAGATGCAAAACGTCTTACTTTAATTTCCAAAGAACTTAAAACTCAAAAAACTCGTGTAAAATGGATTCCTCTTATAGCAGTAGTTATATTTTTAGTTTTAGTTTGCGTTGGTTTTATAACTTTTAAAAATGTAATTGCGAAAAACATAATCGTAAATACATGCGAATCAATTTTCAAAGCAAAATGTGATGTAGCATCTGTAAACTTCAGACTTTTTGATGCATCATTTAAAGTAAACGGATTACAGATTGCAAATAAAAAGAAACCGATGAAAAATCTTTTCCAGGCAGATTCAATCGTTTTGGATTTTGATTTAACTCAAGCTCTATGCAAACGTCTTATAACTGATGAAGTTTCCGTAAACGGAATTCAAATAGATTCAGATAGAACATATTCTGGAGACATAAGTGCAAAACTTGCTGCAAAAAAAAGAAAACAGCAGGAAAAAAAGGAAAACGAATCTGCATTTATGAAAGAAATTCATTCTAGAACTGACGGAGCAATTAATACAGTAAAAAATTCTGTATCATCGCTTGTAGATGAATATAATCCTGAATCTGTAATTAAAAGACTTTCAAAAGAATTAAAAACTCAAAGTTCAGCAGAAGAAGCAATTAATACAGCAGCTTCACTTGTAACAAAATATAAAGAAAAACCTGCAGAATATCAGATTAAGATTGATGAAGCAAAACAAATGTATGAAAAAGTTGCCGCAATAGATTTAAAGGCAGCTCAAAAAGATGCAGTTAAATTAAAGGAAACAATTAAAACAATCACATCCACAAAAGAATATGTAGAAAAATTACAGAAAGAAACTAAAGCAACATTAGATGACATTAAAAAAGATTCAGATGAAGTTACCAGAGTTTCTAACAATCTAAAAAATGCCGTAACAAATGATAAAAAACTCATAACTGAACAGATAAACAAATATAAAAACATTAACATTTCAGAAGGCGAACGTTTTTTAACTGGAACACTTGATTCTGCAGTTTATGCGCTTTTAGGTGAATTCTATCCTTACTATGTAAAAATCCTTGATTACTTACAAAAACAAAAAGGCAAACCTACAGAAAAACAAAAACTTAATTCAATGTTAAAAGAAAGAGCAAAAGGCCGCGATGTTTATTACCGCCAGAATCCTCCTAAATTATGGATTAAAAAACTTGCAGCAAGCGGTAACAATTTCGATGCAAAAATCTTAAATATTTCTACAAACATGGATCGCTCTGGAGTTCCAGCTCAGGCAGCATTAAAACTTAAAATAAATGACATTACCCATGACGGACAGATAACTGTTGATACAAGAAGTTATTCAAAAGATGAACTTGTCTTAGTAGATTATAATTTAAGCGGATTACCAATAAATCTTAATTCAAAGAAATATGGTGACTTACCAGGTATTCCATGCCTAAATGCTGACACAGATTATAAATTCAAATTCCAGATTTTTGAAGATGACGGATTTAATATTAGTGCTGCAGGTGATTTTTCAAAAATGGATGTAAGGGCAACACCTTTTGAACCAGCATTCGTTTCTACAATTTATCAGAATACTCTTGCAAATATAAAAGACATGAATATTGCAGCACAAGTCGGATACAGAAAAAGTCAGGGCATAAACCTCAAAATAGATTCTGATATGGACAGACAGTTTGTAAGAGCACTTCAAACAGAATTAAATGCCAGATTCATTGAAATTAAAGAAAACGTTAAGCAGGAAGCAATAAATAAAATCAATGAATATTCAAACGGAGCTTTTGGCGAAATAAACAGCTTTGAAGATATCAAGACAAAACTTACTGAATTCCAGAATTATACAGAAAAACTTTCTAAACAGCTTGATGAAAAGAAAAAAGAAGCTGAAAATTACATTCAGGGAAAAATTGATAACACAATTAATGAAGCAAAAGAAAAGACAAATCAGGCTATAGAAAAAGCAAAAGATGATGCAAAAGAAAAGACAACACAAGCCGGTAAAGATTTATTAAAAGGCTTATTAAAACAAAATGAAAAACAATAGAATTTTATTAAGTCTGATTATTTTTTCCTGTTTATTTACAACAGGATGTAAACCAAAAAAAGTCTCTTTAGAAAATAAATTTACAATTGTCTGTACTATTTTCCCGGAATATGACTGGGTTCAAAATATAACTGGACAGAATAATTATGATGTAATCAACAAATTAATTATTAAAGGCGGTTTAGATATTCATCACTATATTCCATCTGACTATGATGCTGAATATCTGAAAAACTGTGATTTGTTTATATACAACGGTGGAGAATCTGAAAACTGGGTACAGGATTTAATCACAAATTCAAATAATCCAAAAATGGAAACTTTATGTTTAATGGATTTTCTAAAAGATGATTTAATCAACAAGGACGAACACATCTGGCTTTCTATAAAAAATGCCGTAAAATGTGTTGAAAAAATAACAGAAATTTTAATTACAAAAAACCCGGAAAATAAAGAAACATATGAAAAAAATGCAGAAGGATATATTGCAGAATTAAATTTACTGGATAAAGAATATTCTTTTATCAGACAGGAAAAACCAATTTTAATCTGCGATAAATTTCCTTTTACATATTTATTCAATGATTATAATCTGTCTTATTATTGCGTAGAAGAAACTTGCGTAAAAAATACCGTTTTAAACGACAAACTTCTTGAAGACAAATTCGCACAGATAATAGATGATAACAATTTAGCAAATGTTTATAAATTAGAAACTTCAGATAATAAGTTTGCACAGAAAATAATTTATAAATCTAATAACCCACGCTGTAATATTTTAACTTTAGATTCACTTCAATCTACAACTTTGTCAGATAGTTTAAAAGGAAAATCTTACACTGGTACAATGAAAAAAAATCTTGAGGAAATTAAGAAAACAGTATGTATCAATTAAAATGTGAAAACATATGCTTAGGATATGATTCTAACGTAATTATTGAAAATCTGAATTTCTCTATATCAAAAGGCGATTATCTTTGTATCGTCGGAGAAAATGGTTCTGGAAAAACAACCTTATTAAAAACACTGCTTCATCTTATAAAACCAATAAAAGGAAATATTCTTTATGGCGACGGAGTTTTAAAAGATGAAATAGGATACCTTCCACAACAGACAGAAATTCAAAAAGATTTTCCTGCAAATGTACGCGAAATAGTACTTTCTGGATGTCAGTCGAGATGCGGAAGAAGACCATTTTATAATAAAACAGAAAAACAACTTGCAGAAGAAAACATGAAAAAAATGGGTATTGCTGATTTAAGAAAACGCTGTTACAGAGAACTTTCCGGCGGACAGCAGCAGAGAGTTTTACTTGCAAGAGCATTGTGTGCAACACAAAAAATGCTTTTACTTGACGAACCTGTTTCCGGTTTAGATCCAAATGTTACACAGGAAATGTATACTCTAATAAAGGAATTGAATAACGAAGGCATTACAATCATAATGATTTCACATGATGTTGAATCTGCATTAGAATATGCAACCCACATTCTGCATATTGGTAAAAAGATTTTCTTTGGAACAAAAGACGAATATAAAGAGGCTTTTTATGATTAATACACTTTTACAATATTTTTCTTATCCCTTTGTAAGATACGCCTTTATTGTCGGAGTATTAATATCACTTTGTTCTTCTTTACTTGGTGTAACTTTAGTTTTAAAAAGATTTTCGTTTATCGGCGACGGACTTTCTCATGTTGCATTTGGTGCAATCTGTATAGCAGCAGTCTTAAATATTTCCAACAATATGTTCATAGTTCTACCGGTAACAATTATCAGTGCCATTCTTTTATTAAGAAGCGGTCAGAACGCAAAACTTAAAGGTGATGCATCAATTGCACTTATTTCTGTAAGTTCACTTGCAATCGGTTATTTATTAATGAACATATTTTCTACATCATCTAATCTTTCTGGAGATGTCTGCACTACTTTATTTGGTTCAACATCAATTTTAACTTTAACAAAAAGTGAAGTCTGGCTTTGTGTAATTTTATCTATCGCAGTAATAATTGCATTTATACTTTTTTACAATAAAATTTTTGCAGTAACTTTTGATGAAAATTTTGCACAGGCAATTGGAACTCACGCAAGTATTTATAATCTTGTAATTGCAATAATTATCGCAATCATAATTGTACTTGCAATGAATCTTGTCGGCTCTCTATTAATTTCTGCACTCGTAATTTTCCCGGCTTTATGTGCAATCAGATTATTCAAAAGTTTCAAATCAGTTATTATCTGTTCAGCTGTTGTTTCTGTTTTCTGTTCTACCACAGGACTTATAATTGCAATTTTAGCTGGAACTCCAGTTGGTTCAACAATCGTTGGAATAGATTTAGCTGTTTTTATAATTTTTACAATTGTTGCAAAATTTTCAAAATAGGTTTTACATATGAAAAAGACTATAATTTACATTTCAATTTTACTTTTTACATTAAGCGGATGCAAAACAAAAAGAATCAATACAACTGTAAAAGCACAGAATTCTGTAAAAGATATTCTTTCTCAACAGATTAATTCATCAGAAAATAACAGCATTTTACCAAATTCAGTCATTTCTACAACCGAAAGACAATTAGAACAGATAAACGTTCCTTCTCTAAACGAAATTAAAAATCAGGCGACTTTAACAACTCAAAATCCATCAAAAGGATTAATCGATTTAACTACAATGAATTCTACTATGATTTATTCTCAGGTTTTTGACATGATGATTATGCCTGATGAATATGAAAACACAGATATAAAAGTAAAAGGATATTTTCAAGTTTATAATTACGAAGGAAACCCAGATAAATACCTTTCTGTTGTCATACCAGATGCCACACAATGCTGTCAGCAGGGAATAGAATTTATCTTTCCGGGAAAAGAATATCCGAAAGATTTTCCAGATATTGGAAGTCAGATTGAAGTTACAGGAAGATTCTGCATGACATATACTAAAGACAATGCTTTGTATACATTCATGCAGCTTTCTGAATTAAAAACATTAAACTGATTAATTATTAATAAAATAAATCAGGCCAGATAAAATAAAAATTAACTTTTTGAATGTCATATTTATGCGAAACTTTTGAAATTGGAATAATATTCAGCCATTCATAATTTGCACCAAAACCAAAAGTATTAAAAATAACTTCAAGTCCGGCATCAAAACTATATGCCCATGCGGCAGCATTTGTAAATAAGTTCCATTCAATTTTAGCACCGCCAAAAGTTCGAATCATTGTTTCTTCAAATATAAATGGGAAAGAAATTGCTGTGTCTAAAGATATCAATCTGAATGTATCTAAATCTGTAGGTACAAAATTCAACGATATTCCAAATGCAAAATATTTACTTACCAATGCCTCAATTGAGTAAGTTGCACCCCATACTTTACCACTGTCAATTAAATCCTTAGAATCTTTTTCTGTACAGTTTTCTAGAACTGGAACAAATAAACCGAATTTTATTAATCCTTTTTCTTGAAAATTAGACGAAATACCTGATTTAGAAGATTTTCCGTTTTTATTGTTTAATTCATTTTTATCTACAGAAGCATTTTTACTGTCTGATGTATAACAGATTGATTCAATATGCCAGTCTGAATATTCACAAACCCAGTTGGAAGTTAAAATATTTTCTTTATTTTCATCCTGGAATTCTACAACAGCTTTATTTGTATCAGTAATCTTTACATCTTTTACAGAAAAACTATTTTTTGTAGATTTTTTGTCTGGAACAGTATTGTATAAATACCACCATCTTTTATAATATGCATTTTTATAACCTTCTAAAGGATTATTATCAAAAGCTCTATTCGAATAATAATCATATCCTGTAGAACTCTTTTTATTAATGAATCTATAATATGACATATTCATAGTTGATAAAGATGAATTTGAAACATATTTTAATATTGCATTAGTATAGTTATATTCTTTATTCAAAGAATTTACAAAAATTTCTGCATTTTTTTGTAATTTTTCTTTTTCACCATTTTTTGAATTCAACTCATCTAAAAATGCTTTTATTTCTTTAGCAGGAGTTATATAAGATGATCCATAATCATTTGAAAAATCATTATATACTCCAACCAATGAATATTTTACTTGAGAAGATTCATCTTTTATAAAAGAAAAAGTGTCATTTTCAAAAGAATCTGAAGAAAGAATTTTAACAATTTTATCAGCATCTACATAATTACTTGTAGAAACTATTGTTTTTCTAACTTTCCAGATATATTCATCATTTGAAAAGTCATATTTACCATTTAATAAATCTTCACCGTCCATTAAATCCTGGTTTAATGCAAGTGGCATTCCTTTAGTAAAAGGTCTTTCATCATTCTCGAAAGCAAAAACAGAAACATTTAAATTTGCATTTTCTGCAATCTTCTTTAAATTTTTATAAACTTTTGTTTCATTTTTAGAAAAATCAATTTTTTCAATATATGCTTTATCACAATACCAGGTATTTTTAAGAGAAGTTACAATGTAGTTTTTTCCATTTTTATCTACATATATAAAACCTGTTGCTTTAGGAAGATTTTTTTTTGAAGGTTTAACATAATCTTTTATTTTATCTAATTCATCTGTTTTACCTTTCTGTTCATATGCTGTATATAAAATATTATTGATTCTACTTTTGTTTATTAAATCCTTATTCTGTTTATTATCACGGATTTCTGTAAGCATATCATAATATTCATCAGAAATAATTCCATAAACAATACAAGTAAAATCTTTTACCTGTAATTTATTATCCTGTGCAAAAAGATTAGTAAAAAGTGATAATCCTATTAAAATTAATAATCCAATTTTTTTCATAAATAATCCTCTTATAAAGTATAAATTATTTTTTTAATAAAGCTGCAAACGGATTGTAAGTTTCTCCATCATCATCCTGATTAGAAAGATATTTTGCAGCTGTATCATCCTGTTCTTTAGAAGTTGCAGGAATCAAAGAGATTCTTTTTTGTGCAGCATCAATTTTTTCTATTACAACGCTCATTGACTGACCGATTTTATAAACTTTACGTAAATTTGTATTTGCAGAAACATCTTCCAATTCTGAAATATGAACAAGCCCGTCTATTCCTCTATCTAGATTTACGAATAAACCAAAATCTGCAATACGGCTTATAGTTCCGTCAATCTTTGTTCCGACACTGAACTTTTTATTAACATCCTGCCATGGATCTTTCATCAAAGCTTTTAAACTTACACTTACCCTTTCATGTTCCCAGTCTGTATTTAATACCTGAACAGTAATTTCCTGACCAACTGATACAACATCACCAGCGTCTGTAACTCTGTCCAAAGACATTTCGCTGATTGGTAACAATGCCCTGAATCCATTGATATTTACAAAAGCACCAAATTTTTCTATAGATTCAACAGTTGCCTGAATAATGTTTCCTTCTTTTATTGTAGATGCAAGTTTTGCAAGCCCTGCAGAATATTCATTCTGACCGATAATTCTATTTGAAACTAAAATATCTTTTCCATCATTTTTATATTCTGTAATCAAAAATGTAAGATGTTTTCCTACATAATAAGAAGCTTCTTCTTTCTTTTTAAAACCCATCTGAGAATATGGACAAAATGCTCTAAAGCTTCCGATACGTACCTGATAACCGCCCTTTATTTCAGCTTCGACAGTTCCTTCTACAGGAATCTTATTTTCAAAGGCATTTTCCATCATAGAAGAGTCTGCTTTTTCACCGGCAATTTTTGTAGTAAAACGCATTTCTCCATGAACTTCACCTGCAAAGTACGCCTTGATTTTATCACCTTCTTTTAAATTTACATTGCCATTTTCATCAGCAAGTTCCGATTTATCTAAAACACCTTCTGATTTTTCATTCAAATCCAAAAAAATTGTTGAATCTGTAATTGCTACAATAGTTGTTTCTATCTGTTCACCAATATCCAATCTGTTTTGCATAATAATTGCCCCCATTTGTTTAATTCTACTTGTTTTTAATACTTTTTACAATTAATGTTGCTGTTTATCTTTTAGTTTTATCTTTTCTGTGATATTCTATATCTTATGAATAAGAAAACGTTTTACATTAATCTTACAAAAATAATTCTTGCTTTGGCTGCTGTTTTTTTGTTTTTTTTACCAATTGGTATGCAAAAAATTAATCTCTATGATTTAGACTCTGTATCAGAAATAATTTATGCCTGTAAATTACCTGTTTCTACAGGACACTTTAATTTCTTTTACTGTTTAATCTATTTATTGCCGCTTTATTCAGCATTTATAATTTATTCTTTTTTCAATAAAAAAATTACAAACAAAATCATCTACTTTGTAACCCTCGGTGTACTTTCAATTTATCTTTTATTAGCAGTTATCTGTCTGGTTTCAAATGCCAACACAGACCGCTGGTTTAAAACATTAAAATTTTCTATCTACGTAACTCTTGCATTAAGTTTTATTATCCACGCACTTTTATCTTTATTCGGAATACGTTATTTAAGACATTCAAATTCCGAATATAATGATTATAAACAGATAAGCAAAGAAAATAAAAATAAAAAAATCTTTTCTATTAAGACAAAACTTACTGCAACAATCATCGGGTCAATCCTGTTAATTCTTTTAACATTTACACTTTTAATCTTAAAAGGATATAAAAAGAACATCACAGAAGCCGTAAGTGATATTGGACGTTCACAATCTGAACAAACCGCTGCAGTTTATGATTCAGCAGAAGGTGAATACAAGAAGATTGCAAACTTCTTTGAAACACAAAAAGTTTCTAACAGTTATGCAGGTTCTCCTTACGACCGAATTGATATTATCATTGCAAGTGAAAATGTACATATCTATCTTGAAAATATAGATTCTTCTACAGAACTTCCAGCTTTTGATACAGTTGCATATACAACAAAAACCTTAAAAACAATTCCGGAAGAAGAAAGAACAATTTCTGAAGCACAGGCTCGTGAATATTTAAAAAGATACAAAAACGAAACTTACAGAACAGAACCTATTTATAACAAAGCAAACGGAACCTGTAAATTTATTTATCCAATCACTTTACAGCGTCAGGCCGGTTCTAAATTAGTAGGATTTTCTATTGTAACCTACAGACAAGAAATTTTGATGCAGCATTATTTTAAGACAAAAGTAATGGTAATATTCAGTTCAATCATTTTCCTGTACATTGCAATAATCCTTTCTTTATTCTTATCTGATTACATTACAAATCCTTTGATCTTCTTAAGAACAAATGTTCACAAAACATCTGCATCAATATCAGATACAATCAAAGGTGAAATTAAACTTTCTCCAGATTCATTTGATTTTAATGAAACAATAAATACAAAAGACGAAATTAAAGATTTATCTTTAGAAATTAAAGATTTATTCTCGCTTTTAAAAGGCATTGTTCCATACATTTCCCTTTCTACACTTAAACATGCTGAAAAAGAAACTAAAAAAAGTTCTTCCAGAGAATTGTGTTTCCTCTTTACCGATATCCGTGGATTTACAACTTTGTGCGAAGACAAACAGCCAAAAGAAGTCGTTGATATTTTAAATCACTATCTTGATATTGAAACACAGATTATTCTTGATAACGATGGTGATATAGATAAATTCGTCGGTGATGAAATGATGGCCTTTTTCTCAGGACCAAAGCGTGAATACAATGCATGTAAAGCCGCTATGGAAATTCGTGCCGCTATGAGAAGTGAGCAGGAAAAAGCTAAAAAAGACGGAAAAGATATTATTTCAATCGGAATCGGAATTAACACAGGTAAAGTCGTATTCGGTTCAGTCGGTGCAAAGAACAGACTTGATTTTACATCAATCGGTGATACAGTAAATCTTGCAGCAAGACTCGAAGGTGCAAACAAAGCATACGGTTCAAAAGCAATTATTACTGATGCAGTTTACTCTAAATTAAAAGATTCTTTTGTCTGCCGTGAATTAGATTACATCACAGTTAAAGGTAAAACTGAACCTGTATGTATTTACGAACTTTTACAGACAAAATCAGACGCTTCTGAAAAATTATTTGATATAAAAACTCTTTTTGAAAAAGGCTTAAATTTTTACAGAAAACAAAACTGGGATAAAGCTGAAGAATTTTTCTCGCAGTGTGCTACAAATTACAACGATAATCCTTCGATTGTTTTCCTGGATAGAATTAAACACTTTAAGAATAATCCTCCTCCAAAAAAATGGGACGGAGTATTTGTTATGAAGGTTAAGTAGAGCACCATAATTTTCTCGCAGATCTCGCTGATTTACGCAGATAAATCATTACAAAAAAATCTGCGTTTATCTGCGTAATCTGCGTGAAATAACTTTATTTCTTTACAGGAACACCACAACCAGGGTGCGATACTTCCCAGTTCTGTGCAACCTGTAAAATCAAACTTTCGTTGAACATTTTTCCAGCGAACTGCATACCAATTGGCATACCGTCTTTTGAAGTCTTGCTTGCAGGAACGTTTACTGAAGGAATACGTGCCAGGTTTACGAATGTTGTATACAAGTCTGACAAATACATTTCCAAAGGATTATCAACTTTTGAACCAAGGCGGAATGCAGCGGTTGGACAAGTTGGACATAAAATAATGTCGTAACTTTCAAAAACTTTTGCAACATCGCGCTGAATACGAGCACGAACTGTCATACCCTTTTTATAAGTATCACCAGAGAACTGTTCAGAAAGAACATAATTTCCAATTACAATACGGCGTTTTACTTCTGGACCAAATCCAT
>CALAUH010000116.1 GCA_937892225.1 uncultured Treponema sp. | reverse complement strand
AGCAGCGGTCTCCAAAACCGCCTGTCGTGGGTTCAAATCCTGCCTGCCCTGATTTATAAGGAAAAAAATATGGCAAAAATAGTTCAGTTTTTTAAAGAAAGTAAAGCAGAATTAAAAAAGGTTGTATGGCCAACAAAAGACGATGTTGTTTCCTCAATCTTTGTTGTAATTATTTCTACTTGTATTGTTGCTATTATTCTTGGATTATTGGATTTAGGTTTTTCTGAATTATTCCGCTTAATTTTAAAATAGGACGGAAGTAGATGTCTAGATGCTGGTATATTCTTCATACATACACTGGTTATGAAGGAAAGATTGAAAGAGCAATTCGTTCTTTAATTGAAAAACAAGAAATTAGCGCTGATATTATTCTTGATGTACATGTTCCTATGGAAGAAGTAGTCGAGATTAAAGATGGTAAAAAAAGAACACGCAATAACAAATTTCTTCCTGGTTATTTAATGCTCGAAATGGATCTTCCAGAAATTGGTTGGAAAGATACTTGTGCAAAATTGTATAAAATTCAGGGCGTTACAGGTTTTGTAGGAAATATCAGTAGAAATAATCGTCCAATACCAATAACTTCAGATGAAGCTAAAAACCTTCTTCAGAAGGCTGGTGTTATTAAAGGTGAAAAAGCAGTACATGTTCGTCAGTCATATAATATTGGAGATTCTGTAAAAATCACAGATGGTCCATTTGCAACATTTACTGGTACAATTAAAGAAATTAATCTTGAAAAAGAAAAGCTTAGTGTTGAAGTTCAGATTTTTGGACGTCCAACTCCTGTGGAAGTTACATTCCTTCAGGTAGAAAAAGCTTAGTTTTTATTATAGAAGGCTTTATGGCAGTAGCTGTAGAGCCTTTTAATGTTTTTTGTCAAAATCAGGGGTTTGTATCCCAAATGCAAACCAGATAAATCCTGTTTTTGGGAGAGTTGCAAGTCCGTTGGACATAGGCATCTCGTTAGTAAGATATCTTTATGATACTTACACACCAACTTTAGGAGAAAAAAATGGCAACAAAAAAAGTAACCGCCGTTATCAAATTGCAGTGTCCTGCAGGAGCAGCAACTCCAGCTCCACCAATTGGACCAGCACTTGGACCACATGGCGTTTCAGCTCCAAAATTTGTTCAGGAATTTAATGATAGAACAAAATCAATGGAACGTGGCCTTATCATTCCTGTTATCATCACTGTATATCAGGATAAATCTTACACATTTGTTCTTAAAACTCCTCCAGCAGCAGTTCTTATTAAGAAAGCTTGTAAAATCGAAAAAGGTGCAGGTAACCCTCTTCTCGATAAAGTAGCTAAATTGTCTGCAAAGGATTTGGAAGAAATCGCAAAAACAAAGATGCCAGATATTAATGCAAACGATATCGAAGCAGCTAAAAAAATCATTGCCGGTACTGCACGCAGTATGGGTGTAGAGGTGGAACAGTAATATGAAACATGGAAAGAAATATAATGCAAGTGCTGCAAAGTATGATCTTACAAAAAAGTATGATACTGCTTCAGCTTGTAAAATGATTCAGGACATGAAGTTTACAAAGTTCGATGAAACTGTTGAAGCTCATGTTGCACTTCGTCTTGAAAAAAATGCTACTGTTCGTGATACATTGGTTTTCCCAAATCAGTTCCGTGGCGAAAAGAAAGTTTTGGTATTCTGTAAAGGTGAAAAAGTTGATGAAGCTTTGAAAGCCGGTGCAGCATATGCTGGTGAAGAATACATCGAAAAAGTAAAGGGTGGTTGGTTAGACTTTGATGTCTGTGTTGCTACACCTGATATGATGAAAGATGTAGGTCGTCTTGGTATGGTTCTTGGTCGTAAAGGTTTAATGCCTAACCCAAAAACTGGTACTGTAACTCCAGATGTTGCAAATGCAGTTGCAGAACTTAAAAAAGGTCGTACAGAATATCGTGCTGATAAAGCAGGTGTTGTACATATTGCAGTTGGTAAATGTTCTATGCCAGCAGATAAACTTGTTGCAAATATTTCTACACTTTTATCTGAAATTGCAAAGAAAAAGCCAGCTAATGCTCCAGTAGGATTTGTACAGTCTGTATCATTATGTTCATCTATGGGCCCAGGCGTTTGGGTTGATTATAAGGAAGGCGAATAATGGCAGTAAGAGCAAAGAAAATTCAGCCAGCTAAGGCAGAAGCAATTGAAAATGCAAAAAAGACATTTGCTGATTACAGCGACTTCATTTTCGCTGACTATCGCGGTCTTACAGTAGAACAGATCACAGCACTTCGTGATAAACTTCGTGAAAAGAATGCTGTTCTTAAAGTTGTAAAAAACAACTTTGCACGTATCGCTTTTGAAGATATGAAAGTAGAAAATGTTGCTGATTATCTTAAAGGCCCTACAGTTGTAGCAATGGCAAAAGAAGATTCAAATGAAGTTGCAAAAGTACTTTTTGACTTTGCAAAAGATGCACCAGCATTAAATGTAAAAGGTGCTAGTATTGCAAATGAAATTTATGATGCAGCTAAAGTTGAAGCATTCTCAAAAGTACCAGGAAAGAAACAGCTTATTGCTATGCTTATGTCTGCAATGAACGGTCCAGTTCAGAAACTTGCAGCTACATTAAAAGCATACGCAGACAGCAAAGCAGAATAGTTTATTCTGTAAAATTAAACAAAAAGCATCGTCAGGCTTCATAGCTGTCGACTGTCGGTGCTAAATGCAGAACACCTCTTGAGAGGAATAATCTGCAGCCACTCAAAGAGTGGAATAAATAACTATATATAGTGGAGAAGACAATATGGCAGCTCTCACAAATGATCAGATTCTTGATGCAATCGCATCTATGTCAGTTCTTGAAGTTTCAGAACTCGTAAAAGCAATGGAAGAAAAATTCGGTGTTACAGCAGCAGTAGCAGTAGCAGCAGGTCCTGCAGCAGGTGGTGCAGCAGCAGCTGGTGGTGAAGAACAGACTGAATTTACAGTTACACTCGAATCATTCGATGCAGCTAAAAAAATCCCTGTTATCAAAGCAGTACGTGAAATCACAGGTCTCGGACTTGGTGAAGCTAAAGCTTTGGTTGAAGGTGCACCAAAAGCTCTTAAAGAAGGCGTAAGCAAGGCTGACGCTGACGAAATGATCAAGAAGATCGAAGAAGCTGGTGGTAAAGCTAGCAAGAAATAATTAGTTTCTAACATCTGAAACTAATATAAAAACAGGGGATGTTCAGTAAATTCTTTAGTTTATTGGACATTCCCTTTTGTCGTATAAAAAAGCATTTATTTATCCTTTATAGAAAGGATATTTTATCAGTGTTTTCTGTGCTGTGTAGAGTTTCTACATGTAGCAGAAAAAAAACTGAACTTATATGCAGGGGGACCTGATGTTCGCTAAGACTCGAACAATCGACCGTCGTTATTATGGTAAAGACATCCAGAACTTTATGGATGTACCTAATTTAATCGAAATCCAAACAGAATCTTATGAAAGTTTCCTTCAGAAAGACAGATTAATGTCTAAGGAACAGCCATTGGCTCAAGGTTTACAGGATGTATTTACATCAACATTCCCAATTGAAAGTCCTAATGGGGATATGACTCTTGAGTATGATTTTTATGAACTTGACTGGGAAAATATTAAATTCTCAGAATTAGAATGTAAACAGAAAGGACAAACTTATTCTGTTCCATTAAAAGCACGCATTAGTTTAAATTTCTTACAGAGTGGTGCTATTCTTCAAAAAGATATTTACATGGGTGACATTCCACTTATGACAGACCGTGGTACATTTATTATCAACGGTGCTGAACGTGTAGTTGTTTCTCAGATTCATCGTTCTCCTGGTGTAATTTTCTGTCATGATAAAGGTGTTTATTCTTCAAGAATTATTCCTTACCGTGGTTCATGGCTTGAATTTGAAATTGACCAGAAAAAAGAACTTATTTATGCAAAAATTGACCGAAAGAAGAAAATTTTGGGAACAATTTTCCTTCGTGCTCTCGGTTTTCAGACACGTGAAGAAATTATCCGCGCTTTCTATGATGTAGAAAAAATTTCTGTAAAAACAGATAACGCTGGTAAAGAATCACTTATAAATAAAGTACTTGCAGATGCTATTATCATTAAAGATGAAAATGGTGAAGAAAAAAGATTATTTAATGCAGGTACAAGATTACATCCTCATGATGTTGATGATTTAATTGCTAATAATATTTCTGAAATTACAGTAGTTAAATTTGAATCACGCAGTTCAAGAGGAGCAAAAAATACTTCTTTAAATTCACAGATGATTATTAACTGTTTTGAAAGAGAAGAAGTTAAATTTGTAAAAGAAGGCTCTTTAGATAATGAACCAACAAAAGAAGATTGTTTAAATGCAGTTTATGCAATTCTTCAGCCTGGTGAACCAATGACAGTTGATCAGGCAGAAAAAGACTTGAATTCTTTGTTCTTCTCAGAAAGACGTTATGATTTAGGTCGTGTTGGTCGTTATAAATTAAACAAAAAATTTGAATTCTCAGATGAAATTAAAGATTCAACTTTAACAAAAGATGACATCATCAATACTATGAAATTCCTTATTAAAGTATATGTAGGGGATGAAACAATTGATGATATTGATCATCTTGGTAACCGCCGTATCCGTTCTGTTGGTGAATTAATGACTATTCAGTTAAAATCAGCTTTTGCAAGAATGGAACGTATTGCTAAAGAAAGAATGAGTCTTAAAGAAACAGATACAATGAAACCACAGGATTTAATTTCTATTAAACCTATCGTTGCATCTATTAAAGAATTCTTCGGTTCATCTCAGCTTTCTCAGTT
>CALAUH010000115.1 GCA_937892225.1 uncultured Treponema sp. | reverse complement strand
GTACCGCCAACAGAAATATCAATTCCGCCAGTAATCATTACTATAGTTAAACCGCAAGCTACAACAATTAAATAAGCATTGTTGTTAAACAAATCAAGGAACTGCTGCGGGTTAAGGAAACCGCCACCCCATATAATCATTGCAAGAAGATACATTGCACAGAATGTACAGATTGTAATTGTAAGAAGCAAAGTAGTATTTGAAAGTGGTTGTTTATTTTTCTTAATTTTGTTTTCTGTAGTCATAATTATTTAGCCTCCACTTTAAGCTGTCTGTTTGCTGCCAGTTTGTTGCGTAACTGCTTGAACCAGTTCTTAACAACAGGTGAACCAATAATTACGATAGCAATAATTACAATTGCCTTGTAAGCTTTTACTGCAGTAGAAGAAACCTTCATAGCATATAAAGTGATAGTAAGAGTCTGAATAATGTAAGCACCAAGAATTGAACCTGTAAGCTTAAATTTTCCGCCTCCAAGTGAGTTACCACCAATTGCAACTGCAAGAATTGCATCCATTTCTATATCAATAAGAATTGTTTCGTGATTGATAAGACCAATTCTGCAGACATTCATTGAACCGGCAAGTGTTACACATACGCCAAGAATTACGAAAACAACCATCTTCATCAGAACAGGATTAATACCGTTAAGTTTAGCAGCCTTTTCGTTGATTCCAACTGCCTGAATGTAAAGACCTAATGTTGTTTTCTTAAGCAAAAGACAAATCAAAACGATAAATACAATTACAATCAAAATTGGACTTGGAATTGGACATCCTGGAATAAAGCTACCAAAATAGCTGAGTAAATCTGTCTGTACAGAAGGAGAAGCACCTCCATTAATCCAGTAAGCAATTGGACGACCTGCTGTAAATAAAATCAAAGAAGCAATCATCGGCTGAATATTAAACAATGATATTAAAACACCATTAAACAAACAGAACAAAATTGCAACAATACAAGCAACAAATAAAGCAAGAAAAATTACAGGAAAAGTAATTTCGTTTGCTCTAAGTATCTTTACGAAAACAGAACCTGCAATTGCTGCCAAAGCACCAATGGAAATATCCTGTCCTTTTGTTACCGAAGTAACTAAAGTCATACCAATAGATAAAATTACAAGTTCAGACGCACCATTCAAAATACTGATAATATTTCCTGCAAGAACTTTATGTCCAGCATTATTTACTTTTACAGTAATAGAGAAAAAAGAAGGGTCTCTGAAAAGATTAAAAATTACCAAAACTAATAAAGAAAGAATTGGAATAATCAATTGAGACTGTGTAAACTTTTTCCACATATTTGATATTGAAACTTTATTAATCATTTAGTTCCTCCGGCAATAGTATGCATAATATTATCCTGACTCAACTGTCCGTCTTTTAATTCACCGACAATTCTACGGTCACGCATAACAATCAATCTTGAACAAACTGTAAGCATTTCCTGAATTTCAGAAGAAATAAATGTTACACCAACACCCTGTTCAGCGAGTTTTAATACCTGCTTTTGAATTTCAACTTTTGTACCAACGTCAATACCACGTGTAGGTTCATCAAGAATTAAATATTTTGGATTAGTTAAAAGCCATCTTCCTAAAATTACCTTCTGCTGATTTCCGCCCGAAAGTGATTTTATCGGTGTATCCTGAGAAGCTGTTTTAATCTGTAAAAGTTTAATATATTCATCTGCAAATTTTTCTGCTTCTGCACGACTCAATGGTTTCCAGAATCCTTTTAAAACCTGAAGAGCTAAAATAATATTTTCTCTTACAGATAAATCAGGAATAATACCATCCCCTTTTCTGTCTTCCGGAAGATAACCAATTCCGTTTTTCATTGCATCAATAGGCTTTTTAATTTTTACAGGTTTACCATCAACTTTTACTTCTCCACCAGTTACACGGTCAGCAGCAAAAATTGCACGAACGCTTTCACTACGTCCAGAACCTAAGAGTCCTGTAAATCCGTTTACTTCACCTTTTGCAATACTAAAATCATAAGGTTTAACACCTTCACTACTTGAAAGACCTTTTGCTTCATAAATAGTTTTACTTTCAGCAGTAAAGGTTTTCTTTTCATCTTTTAATTTTGAAATATCCTCAAGGTCTTTACCAAGCATTGCAGAAACAAGTTCAACCTGAGGCATATCTTTTATTTCATATTCGCCAACCAATTCACCATTACGCAAAACAGTAATTCGGTCACAAACTTCATATACCTGATCCAAAAAGTGTGTGATAAAAATAATACCAACACCCTGAGATTTCAAATCCCGCATTAATTTAAAAAGTAATTGAACTTCTTTTTCATCAAGAGAAGAAGTAGGTTCATCAAGAATAAGAACCTTACATTCCATATCAACTGCACGTGCAATTGCTACCATCTGCTGAATTGCAAGTGAGCAAGTTCCAAGCTGCTGTTTAGCTTTTGCAGGAATATTTAATTTTTCAAGAATTTCTTCCGTCTTTTTTTCCTGTGCCTTTGCATTTACAAAATGATACTTACCACGACCAATAAACATATTTTCAGCAACAGTTAAATTAGGACAAAGAGTAATTTCCTGATAAACAGTACTAATACCCAGATTCTGGGCATCCTGTGGAGAACGAATTACAGCTTCTTTATCTAAACCGGCAATTTTTATTTCACCAGAATCTTTTATATAAACTCCTGTTAAACATTTTACAAGAGTTGATTTTCCGGCACCATTTTCACCCATTAAAGCATGGATTTCGCCTTTTCTAAGAGTAAAATCAACATTATGGAGTGCACGAACTCCCGGGAACTCT
>CALAUH010000114.1 GCA_937892225.1 uncultured Treponema sp. | reverse complement strand
AGAAAGCAGAAAGCAGAAAGCAGAAAGCAGAAAATTGTAGCAACTATAGATTTGACAGTCAACAATCCGCAAATAAAAATAATTGCGAATTGTATAACGGCAAGAGAGAATCGAGGAATAAGCAGAATAACAGCAATTGGAAACGGTGTTGTTATCTTAATTACAAAAAAGTAGAAGCTATTGATGTAAAGATAGCAAAATCAATTCTGGCAAGAGATTATAAAGGATTTAGTTCAGGGTTTGAATATAGTAACGGAGTAATAGAATTATGGATAACGCTAAACTATTAAATATAATTATTGGTGGTATGCAAGAAAATCAGGCTATTAAAAAAGATGGTATATGTTCTTGTCTTACTTCATCAATGGGAACAGGTGGCGGTTATGTTCCATTGATAATATATGAAATGGAGATAATATGAGTGATTATAGAATGTATAAACAGGCATTTGAAACCTTAGAAGAAAATGATTGTAAACCTGGAGATATAATTCAGCCATTTAATAAAACCGTAATAAAAACTGGTATTTGTCCAACTATAACAACTAGATGTGAAGGATTTAAAACGTGCATATTGATAGTAATTTAAAAAATAAAAATTATAAAAATAAGTCATATTTAAGAGTAGTTTTTTTAGGAAATTTATATGGTAAAGGTCCATCTTTTGCTGGGGCTTTATTTGATAGAAATAATTTGTGTCCGACAATTACAACTTGTCAAGGTGGAAATCGAGAACCTATGATTATTGAGGTAAAAAATGAATAGAAAAATAATAATAAATGAACCTTTGTTAGTAGGTGGATTAGGTGAAAAAAAAAGCAATTATGGAACACAATGGTATTATCAAGATAGAATTTATTTATCAGATATTACACTTGCAATTGCAACTTGCTGTAATCCTTATTATTTAATTGTGGTAAATAAATGACAAAATATAAGGTTTGTCGGATGGTTGGAAGAAATCCTGAACATCCGACATGGAGAAATAAAGGATTAAAACTGATTCAAAAAATAGAAATAGTTGATAATCCTGATATTTGTAATACGTTGACAACTGTTACAAAAGATAATTTGATATTGGAGATTGATATTGAAGATACCTAGATATTTTTATGAAGGATTACAAATTGGTAATTTAACATTATTAGAACATTCTCGAAAAGGTCATAATGGTAAATGGAAATGTTTATGTAAATGTGGGAATATAAGAGAATTTTATTCTCATGAAATTGGAATAACTAATTTTTCCTGTGGTTGTAGTAATGAAGAATTTAAACCTAAAAGTTCTTTTTTTTACACAGAAGAAGAATGTCAATTTTTAAAAAATTATTGTTCGGTATTATCTGTTAGAGAATTGGCTGTAATACTTGGAAGAAGTTATAGATCTGTAAGAGAGAAAATACGTTTTGAAGGAATTTCATTACTAGAGATTAAAAATCAAAAACGAGATAAGTGGACAGATGAAGATATAATTTTTTTAAAAGAGAATTATATATATCTATCAACAAAGAAAATTGCAGAAAAG
The DNA here is from genome assembly GCA_937892225.1 of uncultured Treponema sp. Classification (GTDB taxonomy): domain Bacteria; phylum Spirochaetota; class Spirochaetia; order Treponematales; family Treponemataceae; genus Treponema_D. Next base: position 30,641 of record CALAUH010000114.1, on the reverse strand, counting down.
TTAAATAAAACTGCTTATTCTGTAAGAGGTAAAAAGCATGATTTAGGTTTAGAAAATAAAATGAAAATTCAACGAGATAGTATAATTATTAAAAATAGAAAAACACATCAAGGATATTATAGAATTCCTGCACATAATATAGGAACGATACCAGCTCATAGAAAAGTGTACGAGGATTTTTATGGTGTAAAATTAAATAAAAATGAAAAGATTCATCATATAGATGGTAATAAAAGTAATAATGATATTGATAATTTATTTAAATGTGATTCAAATAGACATCATTATTTAGTACATAGCCAATTACAGAAAATTGCTTATAAACTTATTCGTAAAGGCGTAATTAAATTTGATAAAAATAAAGGTGAGTATTATGTATGATATTATATTTATCAAACAGGCTACAAAACTAAGGAAATAAAGGAACTTTATCACCAACATTAACATGTGGTGGTAATGCAATACATAAAATAGATATGGAGATTAAAAACATGGCAAAAGAATACCGAATCCGAAAATTAACACCTAGAGAATGTCATAGACTTATGAATGTTGAAGAAAAAGATATTGATTCAATTTTGAATACAGTATCATCAAGTCAGGCATATAAAATTGCTGGTAATGCAATTGTAGTATCTGTATTATGTGCTATTTTTTCTCAGTTAGGAATTCAGGATAAAAAAAGATGGAATGATTTATCTTTAGAAGAAAAAGAGAATATCATTTATAAAGGTACTTCTTTAGAAAATAAAGAACCTGAAATTTTTTAATTTGTAATCAAGAAATATCTTGTTATAACTAATAATTAAAAGGAGTTATCTTATGAAATTTGACATTTTAATAAGAGAAATACTTGAAAAGACAGTAGAAGTTGAAGCAGATACACCGGAAGATGCTTTATCTAAAACAGAAATAAAATATCATTCATCAGATGATAATTATATTTTATCAGCAGACGATTATGTTGATACTCAATTCGAGGTTAAATAATGATTCAATTATTACATGGTGATTCAATGGAATTATTAAAATCAATTCCTGATAAATCAATAGATTTAGTTGTTACAGATCCACCATATAATTTTGGTAATAAAGGTGGTAGATTTTATGCAAAAAATAGTTCAACTCAAAGAAAATATTGCGATGAATTAATGAAATTGGATTGCTGTGATTTTGAACCTAAACCGTTTTTAGATTTAATTAAAGCAAAGTGTCTACACACATATATATATATATTCTGTAATAAAACATTGGTTGCAGATTATATTGAATGGGCAAAAGAAAATAAATGTAGTTATGATATTTTGGTTATGTGTAAGTCTAATCCAATACCAGCATATAATAATCATTATATGAGTGATTTAGAATATATCATAGTAATTCGAGAACCTGGAACATATTTTAGTAAAGATAAAAATATTGAATTATTTAGAAAATGGTACATGACTAATTGCAAGAAAGGAATACATCCAGCAGAGAAACCGCTTGAATTGATTAAAAAATTTATTCAGGTAGGAAGTAAAGAGGGTGATACGATTTTAGATTGCTTTATGGGGTCAGGTACTACTGGAGCTGCTTGTAAAGAATTAAATCGTAATTTTATCGGTATTGAAATTGATGATAATTATTTTTCTTTATGTCAGGAAAGAATAAATGGAATCAAAGAAAAACCTAGTTTAGAAAAAAATACAAAAGAAATTCAAGGAGAATTATTTTAATGCTTATATTTCCATTAAAAAAAGAATGGTATGAAAAAATTAAAAGCGGTGAAAAGACTGTTGAGTATCGGGAAGTAAAAAATTACTGGTATAATCGTTTGAAAAATGAATCAAATCGTATTGTTTATGACCCATTTGATTTTATTTTTAAAATTGGAGAAGTTGAAGAATATCACACCAATTACGAATTAACTTGTTATTTTCAACTAGGATATAACCCTGAAACAAAATTGAAAGCAGGAATTTCAAAAATTGAAGTTGTGAATGGTAAAGATACAGACTTAAAAATAGACAAGCCTGTATATGCAATTCATTTTGAATTAGTAAAGGAGTAATAGAAAATGACTGATTTATTGATTTTAATTTGTGTAATAATAGTTTGTACTGTTTCAGGAATAATAATTATTAAGAGTGAAAATGAAAGAGAAAAGTTGGAGAAAACTATAAAGGATTTAGGATTTACTCCAATATGGAAAAAAGATAAGGAGTAATTATGTTAAGAAAAATTTTCAGTTTTATTTTTATATGGGTTTTACTTACGTGTTTTACACTCGGTTTTTTAGCAAAAAATATTTTATGGGTAGTTTATTTTGGAATAGCTACAATTATTGAAGTGATAATTATAAAGGAATAATAAATGGGTACAGAGCAAGAATTAAGAAATTGGCTGAAAAGAGAAATAGAATTTTTTTGTTCGGTGAATAACTGTGCTATCGAAGGTATATCTCAAAAATTAAATTTAAGCAGAAATACAGTTTATATGTGGCATCAGGGTAAAAGTTTTCCAAATGTAAAACAGTTGGCAGCTTTTATGGATTTGCTTGAAATTGGTGCAATTATACCATAAGGAGTAAATATGAGAAATATAGAACCTCATTATGACGAAGATCAATATTTAGAAGAACAGTATGGTGAAGATGATTTTGAATTAAAATCAGAAGAATCTGAAATAATAAAAGGAAAAAATTTTGCTAATAGAAAATCTTTTGATAAAAGACCAAAAGGCGATTTTTATGAAACTCCAGTATGTATGACAGAAGAACTTATTAAAACCGGAGTGTTAGATAATGTGAAAACTATCTGGGATTGTTGCTGCGGTAAAAATGCAATAATTAATGTATTAAAAAAACATGGTTTTAAGACTTTTGGAAATGACATTATATATGGTACTGATTACCTGAAAGAACAATATCAGAAACATGAATGTATAGTTATGAATCCGCCGTTTAGTATATGGGATGCTTTTGTTAAAAAAGCAAAAAAAGAAGCGGAATTAGTTTGTGCTATCGGAAAAATTACTTTTTTTGGAAGTCATAAAAGAAATGTAGAAGGAATATGGGAAAATCTTAGAGAAGTTTATATTTTTGATAGGCAGATTGCTTATGATCAACCGTTACGAGCTGATAATAAAGTAACTTGCGGTATGTTAGTAAGTGGGTGGTTTATTTGGGATAGTAAATATTCAGGATTACCAATTATTAAAGTAATTGATATGCAAGAACATATTTATCATAAGGGTAAAAAATGAAACTTAACATAATAAAAAAATTCTTAAATTATGCTGAAAAAATGGAAGATTTTATTGATGGTGAATGTGTGGTTAATGTTAGAAATTCTGATGAAATGATTATCGGAACTATGCTTGAATCTTATTATATACAAGGTTATCAACAGGCAATTAAAGATTATAAACAAGAATTAAAAGAACAGGCTGCAAAAGAAGAATTTGAAAAACAACAGCCTAGTTTATTTAATATGGAGGATAAAAAAAATGACAATTAAAGAATATCAGGAACAGGCTCATAGTTTTTCTTTTTATAGTGTGCCTGAAATTGTAGAACATCATGGAAGTATAACTCATAGCACTTCATGTGCTTATGTTTATGCTTGTTTAGGATTATCTGAGGAATCAGGAGAATTAAACGGTAAACTTGCTAAAATTATTCGTGATAAAAAAGGAAAAATCACTAATGAAGATTTGAAAGAAATTTCTAAAGAAATTGGAGATACTTGTTGGATGATAGCAGAAATTTGTACTGTCCTGGGTTTAGACTTGGATATTGTTATGCAGCAGAACATTCAAAAATTAACGGATAGAAAAAATAGAAATGTTTTATCCGGTTCAGGAGATAACAGATGATAACATATAAAAATAAAGATTATTATTCATTAAATGATTTAACGGTTTTATTTGAAGAAAACGATGAAAGAATTAAGGAATTAAAATCTTTATTTCTTAAGACGTATTCAAAAGTTAGTGATTTTTACGTTAGAACTTCTTATTTACAGAGTAAAATATATCCTGGATTAAGAAAAAAAGAATTAACTTATATTAAATATAAAAAAGATACTGATGGTAAAAGAGAATATTATTTATTTAATATTGATGATTTAATAAAGTTTTTTCAAAAACCTATAGCTAGAAATATAAATCAATCATCAATAAAAGAAATTGAACTGGTTGAAATACAAGATTAATCTATTTATTTTATATTATTATAAAGATTTATCTTGACAAGATAAGATTTTGAGAGTTATTATTAAATAAACTCTTGTTAAATAATTTTGTCCGATGGTGAAACGGAGGCAATATCAGAAACTACTAAACACCGACTTAAAGTAGTGGATCTAAGACTATTGTAATTTTCACCAAATTTTAAATAAGGAAAAATTATGGACAATTTAGAAGTAATTACAACAAATGATAATTCAAATATGTTTGAATTAAATGCTGAAATTGTAGCTGGTACTTTAACTTCAAATGCTAAAGAATTAAAAGCAAAAGTTGAAGCAGAATTAAAAAATTATACAGTAGAAAAATATATTGATAATCCTGATGCAGCAAAAACTGATAAAGCATTATTAAATAAAATCGAAAAAACTGTATCTGATAAAAGAAAGGAAGTACAAAAGGCTTGGAATGAACCTTTAGATGAATTTCTTAAAGAAATGAAATCTTTAGAAAAATCAATCTCAGATGCAAGTAGTCAACTTAAAAATATTACAGATGAAGCAGAGAATAAAGAAAAAGAGATTAAAAAATCTCAGATTCAGGAATTCTGGAATACTCTTAAATTTAATGTTATTACACTTGATAGAATTTTTAATCCAAAATGGCTTAATAAAACATTCAGTATGAAAGATATTATGAATGAATGTAATAACATTGTAGATAAAATCAACTCTGAATTAAATACAATAAAATCAATGAATGATGAAGATTCAGAAATTTTATTAAGTTTTTATCTTGAAACTTTAGACTTAAATGCAACTTTACAAAAAGGCAATCAACTTAAAGCAGATAGAGAAAAACTTAAAGAAGAAAAAATTATTTCTGAAACAAAAGAACCTGTAATTGAAAAAACTATTCAACCTCCAATAGTAAAAGTAACTGAAAAAGAAAATGATCCAATAATGGATTATAAATTAGAACTTCATGGACCAAAATCTAAACTAATATTGATACGTCAATATATGGAACAGTTAGGTATAACTTATACAAAGTTATAAGAGGAAATAAACATGAAAATGAAATTTATATTATTAGGATGGTTAACAATTATTGTAGCAATTCTTTTATATGTTTTTATTTTTTAGGAAGTAAATATGAGTGGTAAACAGCAGAAAAAAATAAGACAACTTGTAAGACGTAAAGAAAGAGAAATTTATAAAAACGTTTCAGTTCAGGCAGCAGATAATATGGCAAAAACTTCATGGGATGTTTTTTTTGAATCAATTTCAAAGTTAAGATTTAGGTCAAGATTAAATCTTGCTATTAAAATCTTAAAAGGTCAGGATTTAAGGAAATTAGAAAAAAATGCAATTAGAAATACCGGAAATTCAACTAATTCTTAATAAGATAGATGATTTGAATAACAAAATAACAAATAATATCGAAATTCCTGAATGGTGTAATGACGAAATGTGTTGGAAATTAAAAGGCGGCATGGCATTAACAACTTACAGAAGTAATAGATATTATCAATGTAAAGGTGGTATTCCTGATGCTTATGTTGGTGGCAGAAAAGTTTGGAACAGGAATTCCGTATTAGAGTGGATTAGTTTAACTGATTCTGATTTAGAAAATTATCATAATAAATATAAAACTGGAGCAACTAAAAAATGAAGCATTATGATTATGTTATGAGAGAAAAAGAAATCGAAAAACTTTATTATGATGAAAATACTTCTATTGATAAAATTAAAAAGATGTATAAATTATCTGATCAAAGTTTTAATAACATAATTAAAGAGTTAAGAAAAATAAGAAGAATAACAAAGTATGATTTGAAAATTATTTCTGAACATACATTAAAAGAAAGTTCACAAATATTAAATTTACCTACTAGATTAATAACTTTAATTTGTGATTTTTATGATTTAGAACCGAAGAAAAAAATAAAAAGCAAAACAGCTGTAAAAATAATAGACGAATTAAAAAAAGGTAATAAAGAAATAGAAATTGCAAAAAAATTAAATTGCAGCAGACAATATGTAAATCAGGTAAAAAAAATAATGGTGGGTAATAAATATGATATTTAGAAATAAGTATAATAATAAAAATTATAAAGTAATTGAAGTTAAAGATAATCAGGTAACGTTAGAACGTAATGACGGTACAAGATTTACAATTTCTAAAAATGAATTTTCTTTTTATTATACGGAATTAAAACCGGAGAAAAAATAAATGGGAATGAATAAATTTAAATTTACTAGGCATCATTTTATTTTTTATTCCTGTGTTTTTATAGTTGGATTAATAATAACTATTACTGGATTCAAATATGTTGATCCTGTATTACAGAAACATACAGTTGTATTAATGAGTTGGATAGCTGGTATTCCATTAAGCGTATTAGGATTAATTGGAATATGTTTTTATTGTATTTCTGAGCCTGAAAATAAAAATGAGAAAAAGTAAATTTAAAAATAAAAATTTTATTTTATATGATATGCAAGAAATACCTTTTTATTTTATAAATATTAAAGAAATATCATTGTTTCTTAATAAAAGTGAAAAAAAAACCTATAGATCAATTCTGGATATTTCTAACGGTAGATGTAATTCTTTATTTGATAAATCAGGAAATAAATATACGTTATATATAACGGAGATTAATTAATGGAAATTTTAGTGATGATATTTTATTTTATCGTTTCATTAATTTTAATTTTAGTAAATAAAAAAGAAGGTAAAGATGTTTACAATTAAAATATATAAAAAGGTTGATGCAGATTATCCTGGACCAATATTAAAAATGCTAACAGTTGATAATAAAGAAGTATATGTTGTTTTATTTAAGGTTTTTTTATCAGCTTTTGCATATATTAATTTTGAATCACAATATATAAATATTTGGCAAAGTGAATTAGAGTTGCAGCAAGATAAAGTATCTTATTATAAATTTATTTATTTGCATATAAGAGAAGAAGTAAATATATGTGATTTAATTATAGAAGGTGATTAATGAGAAAAAAGAAAATATTGAACTGGTTTGACTATTTAGGTTGTGCAGATACAAATATTATAGATTGTCCTTTTTATCATTGTGAACATGATTATTGGGATGAATATGATGAATACTGTTATTTTTCAAATTGTATACATAAACCTAAGACAAAAATTATTTGTTATCTTCCTAAATTTATAAAAAAAATATTAAAAAAAATATTAAATTATTTTGATTATAAAGAAATAAAGAAAATGTATAAAAATAAGGAATATGATTTATGACAGACGCAGAAAAATTAGAAACAATAAAAGAACTTGTTATAAACTATGAAATGTGCAGATATGATAAAGATAATTTTATAAATAAAGTAATGTCCATTATACAAGGAGTAAGGAAAATGAAAGACGAAGAAAAAGAATTAGCAGAATGGATTGTAAAAGCAATAGCAACAATTAAAAGTGGAGTTGCTGATAAGTTGGAAAAAGGAAATGTAAAAGTTTACAGGGTTGTAAATATAATTCGTATTGATTATAAGGAGTAGAATATGAAAGGCGAAGAAATATTAAATAGGTATTGTGAAAAAGAATGTAAAGATTTTTTACAATGTGGATATTCAAATAAAAAACGTTGTCCTTATCGTAAAGGAATTAAATATGGACTAGCAGAAGGTAGAAAAGAGGGTTATGAACTGGGCAAGAACAATGAACGAAAATCTCAATGCGGAAAGAAAAACTATGAGAAAGATATTGCAAGGCTTGAAAAAGAAAACGCAGAACTTTCTAATTCAGTAACCGAATTAACTAACACGAAAACCGAGTTAAAAAGCAAAATTACCGAGTTAGAAAAGCAGGTTGAAAAAATGAAGTGTTGTGGTAATTGTAAAAATATTGGAAGTGATAGCGAGATAGGAGAAAATGGAGATTACACAGATTACACTTGTATTCAATGTGATGATTTTTCAACAAAAGAAAAACCATATCCAAATTGGGAGTTAGCAGAATGAAAAAATTCACAAAATGGCTTGAAGAACATCAAGACAATAAATGTAGAAAATGTCCTATGTATTGGTCTGACGGTTGGTACAGTGAACAAGGTTGCTATATTGAAGAAGGAAGATTTAGTAAGTTTCTTAAGAGATTGCAAGAGAAACTTGGTGATTTTGGTTTTGGTGGATGTTTCATTCCTATGTTTGTAATTAAGTTTGCTGTGAAAATTGAAAATATTAAAGATTATTTTCGTTATAGAGAATGGGAAAATAAATGTCCTATGCACACAAAAGGTGCTAGAAACTGTGAACAATGCAAGAACGAAATGTGTAAAGGAGTAAGAGAAAATGACTGAAGGAATTGAAAAACAATGCCTTTGCCGAGTGTATTATCCACAGAATTATAATAATAGTGCTGTTTATGAATCACGAGAAATATTAAGTAATTTACTTTCAGAAGGCTGGATTGTTGATAGAGTAATTCAGAACAATGAATATTTTGCCGATTATATATTAAAGCAAGGAGTAAGATAAAATGAGAAACTTCGATTATGAAATAAGAGATATTTGTAAAAAGTGCAAACATTACTCTGGCTGGGCAGATTGGGAGTTAGGTGTTGAATATATACGGTGTAATAAATACAACGCATATTGTGGTGAATGTAAACACAAGTGTAGAAAATTAAAAAGGGAATTGATTGATAAAATCAGAATGGAAAGGAGTAAGAGAAAAATGAACAGCACAACACCAACATGTGAAGATGAATATAAGCTGTGCCAATATTGTCCTTATGGGTATGTAAAATATCCTGATGATGTTGAAACAGTTGCAGATACAGAAGGTAGTGGTTTTGATACTTACTGTACTTTAGGTTTTGATAAGGAGTAGACCTATGTCAGATGAAGAAATAAAAAACAAAGCCAAAGAAACATCTGGTGGAAACTATTACTATGAACAAGGTTTTATTTATGGTTTTGAACTAGGTGAAGAAAGTGGTAGAGATGAATTGCGAGAGGACTTCCAACAAGGAAAAGTAACCTGTGCAGGAATGACTATTCAAGAAATTATTAATATGAAAGAAGAAAATGCAGAACTGAAAGCACATTGTAAAGCCGTTGATGAAGTAAATGTAAAGTTAAGAAATTGTTTTAATTGCAAAAATAATTCTTCCAAAACCAGTGTATTCTGTAGATTTTATGTAAGTTGTAAAAACAATGAATATTGGCAACTAGCAGAAAAGGAGTAAATATGGCTGATGTTAAAGAACTTATAAAGAAGAATGAAGTTTTTAAAAAAAGTCAAAAACAGTCATTTTAAATTTGACGGATTTTGACCGTTTTTTGATGTGTTATTCAATGATTATTTTATTATATTTCAAAAATCTTAATTAGATATGTTCTTTGAAATCATAAATCATTATCTTTTTGAATATAATCTTTAGATAATATTTCAACACATTTATCTATAGCGTTTTTCTGATTGTTAGACAATTTTCTATAATTTTCTAATAACGAAATTTCTCTTGTAGGTAAGTGATAATTATTAGGTTCAAAAATATCACCATTAATTAAATATTCTAACGGTTGGTTAATTGCCTGAGAAATTTTATATGCAGAATCTAAAGGCGGAATAATATCTTTGGAAAACCAGGAATGAATCGTATTAATTGATATTCCTGTTTTTGCTGCTAATTCTTTATGAGTAATACACTTAAATTCTAATTCATCTTTTAAATTTGTTAAAAAAATATTCATACACATTCCTTATCGGTTATATATGATTATTTATAACATAATTTAATCAAAAATGATTGACTTATAATCATTTATCATTTATTATTATTTTAGTAATCAATAATGATTATTTATCAACGTAACGAATTGATAAAATAAAGTCTAAAAAAAAGAAACCTTAATTATAAAGATCGGATTCCTTCTTAGACTTGGGAATCAGGCTCGTAACCTAACGGTCTTTATAATTAAGGTTTTTTAATATAAAAAAGGTGATTCGCCATTAAAACATTTTAGTATCGACTTAGAAGTCGAAACTAAGAAAGGTGGTTATCACAATTCGACATTAATGTCGAACGAGTTATTTTTTATTACTAGCCATAGCAGAAACCATGACTTGTAACATTGATTTATCGTGTTCCTGGAGTTTTCTGTAATTAGTTAATAATTCTGTTTCATCCTGAGATAGATTATTTTCTTTATCTTCACCAGTAAGGAGGTATTCCATAGAAACATTAAGGAATTGGGAGATTTTATAAAGATCATCGGATTTTGGAAATGTATTTCTATATTTCCAGTTGTTAATTGTATTTTGAGAAAATCCAATTGATTCTAGGTTTTTAAGTGGCTGAATACTTTTTATGCGTTCGATTAAATCATTAATACTTAAATCCATAAAAAATTCCTTTAAAATATAAAAAAATATCATATATTATGATTGACATATCATAAAATGTGATATATAACTAAAGCATACAAGGGATTGTTAATCCCTAAATAAAAGACAGTTGAGAAAATCCCTCATCTTCTCTGAACTGTTTTACAGTTTATAGTCTTATAACTTTAATCTGGTGAGGACTTTTAGAAATAAAAGTAGATTGAAGTTGTAAGGCTTTTTTATTACAAGTCATTTCCTGAACACTATCAACTTCCACATATCTAGTGTTCAAAGAAATGACAAGGAGATTACATGAATCCTACAAATTCATTATCGGTAAACTCACCAGAAAGTTTACCACAAAAAATTCAAAAAGTAAAAGCCTTGTTAGAAGAATGTCAAGTTTGTTTTGATTTGGCAATTGAAACTTATTCAGATATTAATTTTGATAATTCTGAATATGAATTTAATTTATGTGAAATATTCTTTTTAAGTAATATTATTTACATATCAGAAAATACAATGAAAGAGTTTTTTAATTTTTCATTGGATTCATCAAATCTAAAAAAAGTTTTTGAAAAAGAAAAAAACACAAATCAGTTTGTCTATCTTGCAAAACAGTTAAACGAAAAAAATATTTATAAAATTGGAAGAACAACAAATCTTGATATTAGAGAAAAGACATTTAAAATTGGAAATTTATTTGTTGAATTAATAGCGTATCGAAGTGTAAAAGATTCCGTAAAAGCTGAAAAATACCTACATAATTACTTTTTATCAAAAAAAATATCTGGTGAATGGTTTGAATTAGAACAGAAAGATATTGAATTATTAATTAAAATTTTCGGATTTAATTATGGATTGGAGGGGTAATTATGGAAAATACATTACAGATTATTAATAGACAGAATGTTTTAGATAAAGATTTTACAGTTTACGGATCAGTTGAAAATCCATTATTCCTTGCTAAAGATGTAGCAGAATGGATTGATTATGCAAAAACTTCTAAAGGTGCTTATAACGTATCTATGATGTTAAGTAGCATTGATGAAGATGAAAAGTTGGTATCAACAATCTTGGTATCAGGTCAAAATCGTGAATGTTCATTTGTAACAGAAAATGGATTATATGAAATCCTGATGTTATCCAGAAAACCAATTGCCAAACAGTTCAAAAAGGAAGTTAAAAAGATTCTTCATGAACTTAGAAATAATGGCGGTTACATTGTAGGACAGGAAAACTTATCTGATGAACAATTGATGGCTAAAGCTCTTTTGGTAGCTCAAAATGTTATTGCTAAAAAAGATGCTGCAATTGAAGTAATGAAACCTAAAGCAGATGTATATGATCAGTTAGTAGACCGTTCAAAGTGCATAAATTTCAGAGATATGGCAGCAAAAATTGGATTATCTCAAAACGAATTTATGACAATCCTAAAAAGTAAATATATTTATAAAAATTCAATTGGTGAATATCGTGCTTATTCTGAATATCAGAAATATTTTACATTAAGAACATTCAATAAAAATGTTGATTCTACTGGTGAACAATTAATGCTGAATATGGATGGTATCACTTATTTTTGTAACAAATATAAAAAATCAGCAAATAATTTAATTAAAACAGCAATTAATAATTGTCCTGATTGTAATAATACATTTATTGATAGAATAAATGATTATTGTTTTTATACTTTAGATGAAGTTGCAAAAGAAGTAAAAGAACCTAAAGAAGTAATAAAAAACTATCTTAAATTACAGCATTATATTGATTCAGAAGGTTTATTAACTACCGATGCAATTAATTCCGGTTATTTTTTAAATTCATATCCAATAAAAATTTCTAAAACATATAAAGATAAAATAGTTAAACTTTATTCAGATATTAGAGAAGCAACAAAAAATTTAAAAAAATCTGAATTTGGTAAAGCTGAATAGGAGTATATATGAGTGAATGTTTTACTACTTATTTAACTAAAGCTGGATATGGATTTAAAGATATAATTTTTTCAGTAACTACTACTTCAATTCAAAGTTCAGAAAATAAAGTAATTGAATATATGAAAGAAAATAATCTTGATCCAAAAGAACATGAATTATTTACGGAAGAAACAACAGATAAATACAATTAAACTAGGAGATAAAATATATGAGTAAAATTGAAATATTAGAAAATAAAAAAGAAATTTGTATAAATTGTGCAATTCGTTGTGAAACTGAATGGAGTAGAAATTTTTGGTACTCTGTAGCAGAAAAATTACAGAAAAAAATTGATGATACTAAAATTTGTGAGGTCCTAAATGATTAATGTTAATGAAGAAATTAAAGCAAAATTTACGTCTATAATTCAGGATGAAGAACCTGAAAAATGGTTAGAATTGCGTAAAACCGGAATTGGTGGAAGTGATGCTGGAGCAATTTTAGGATTAAATAAATATGCTTCACCATTAACTGTTTATATGCAGAAAAAAGGTGTTGAGGGGTTTGAAGGTAACAATTCTACTGAATGGGGGCATATCTTAGAAGATCCAATAAGACAAAAGGCAGCAAAAGAACTTGATATTGAAATTTCAACAGTACCAGGTATGTATACAAGTATTGATTATCCGTTTATGAACGCAAATTTAGATGGATTGTGCTATGCTAGTCATCAGGTAAATATAGGTGGGGAAAGTGTTGAAGGTTTAGGCGGTTATGAAATAAAAACGTCTACTAATGGTGATGGTTTTACAGATGATGAAATTCCTGATAGTTATTATTGTCAGGTTCAACATTATATGTGTGTAACCGGACTGAAATGGTTTATTTTAACAGCCTTTTTCTTTAATACAAAAGATGCAAAACATTATATTATTAAAAGAAATGATGATTTTATATATGAAAAATTAATACCAAAAGAAAAAGAATTTTGGGAAAATTTCGTATGTAAAAACAATCCACCTGAACCTATTGGAGTTGATTCTGAATCTGAATATACAAAATCTTTACCGCTTGATGAAGAAATTAAACTTGATGAAGTAACTGAAAAATTATTAGAGAAAAAACTTTTATTAGATTCACAAATAAAAGATTTATCTAATGAATCAGATAGAATTAAAAATGAGATTTTAATTAATTTAAGTAAATTAAGTTTAGGATTTGATAAAGCCGAAAAAACAACAGCAATTGGTAGCAATTATAAATTAACTTATAATTCTCAGGTAAGAAAATCAATTAATTCTTTTGAACTTAAAAAAGATGGTCTTTATGATAAATATTGTAAAGAAAGTGTATCTAAAGTTATGAGAATAAGTGAGGTTTAAAAATGAAATTTCTATGGTGTGATACAGAAACTACCGGATTAGAAATTTATAATGCTGCTCCGTTTGAAATTGGTTTTATATTTGTTTCAACTCAGGAAGTAACTGGAAAACAAAAAAAAGATGAAACTGAAAAAGTTTATTATCTTAATCCTTTTGATATTCCAGGAATTGAATATAATGAAGAATCAGGAAAAATTCATGGTTATACAAAAGATAAAATAGAATCTTTTGAAAAATCATCAATAATAGTAAAAAAAATTACTGATTTTTTAGAGGATTGTACTAATTTTTATAAAAATGAAAAGTTATTTTTCTGTGGATATAACGCTAATTTTGACTGGAAGCATCTTGTAAGTTTATTTAATCATCATAATTTAGACTTTACAAAATATTTTTATCCTCAAATTTTAGATGTTTATGAACAGGTAAAAAAAGCAAGTTCAAAAAAAATATTGCCTTATTTACCTAACAGAAAACTTGTAACAATTGCAGATTATCTTCATATAAATTTAGATAATGCTCATGAAGCTCTATCTGATATTAAAGCAACAAGAGAAGTTGCAAAATCACTGGCTAAAAAGGATATTTCTTTATCTTAATATAAAGATATTTCTTTAATTTACTTGATTTTAAAAGATTTTAATGTATAATATTTTATAAATACAAGATATATCTTTTAAAATAAGTAGATTAAAAGATTATAAAGTGCAACTAATTCTACCCAGCTTTATTAGTTGCATTTTGCAACGGAAACACAAGATTTGAAATGCTGGGAAATTTTCAGGTCTTGTGTTTTTTTTATCTTAATTATAAGGAGTTAGAATGAAAACTAACGGAATGGATGCAACTAAACAGGTTGCAGAAAAAAAACAAGGCACTTTAGGTGAGTGGTTGAAAGATAGAAAAGAATCTTTTTTATCGGCAATTCCTAAAGGAACAGTTGATGTTGATAGATTTATGCAATCGGCATATTTAGCTATCACTAATCCAAAAATGAAAAATCTTTTAGTTTGTTCAAAAGATTCAATCTTTAGATCACTAAAAGAAGCAGCAAGTTATGGTTTGGAATTAAATGGAACTTTAGGACAGTCTTATTTAATTCCATATAATGAAAAAGTTAATGGTAAGTTTGAAATGACTTGCCATTGGCAGATGGGGTAAACTTTTGCTCTCTATGTCAGTAATGGCATAGTAATAAACACCGTGAACCATTTTATCAATGGGTGTGATTGCAACAATCTTTATGATTGGAATATTAGTAACTGAATATTTGTGCAATTGCTAACTGGGAAAGCCTTTCAATTTAATAGGTCAATCCAGTGCTGTGGTATTTCTTGGAAATACTGTAGTCAAGAGACTATCCATAATTGGAGTAGGACAGGTTTGATAACTGTTCGAAGTGCGGTGCATCCTGATAATAAGGATGAAGATATAGTCCAGTCCATAACGAAGAATAGAAGTTATGGGGTTACTGATAAAGGTTTAATTGCACTTGCAAGACGTTCAAATACAATTAAAACAATTGCTGCTGAACCTATACACGAAAATGATATTGTAGATGTTGAATTAGGAATGAATCGACATTTATCTCATAAAATCGACATCATGAAAGAAAGAGGTGAAGTAGTTGCTTATTATTGCTTGGTTGAATTAGTCAATGGTGGTGTTCAATTCTGTATTAAAACTAAAAAAGATATTGAAAAACATCGTGATAATTTTTCTAAAGCATATAATCCAAAAGATCCTGAAAATGTTTGGAATAAAAATTTTGATGCTATGGCATTAAAAACTTGCGTTATTCAGGCACTTAAATTATGTCCTATTTCAATTGAAGCTATTGATGCCGTATCAAGAGAAGAAAAAGAAGATATTAAGATGGATGAATCAAATTATTCTGTAGTTGATTACAATAACAATGTAGAAGATGCAGAAATTATTGAAAAAAAGGCTATTCCTGAAAATACTTCAAATTCTAATCCTGATTTTAATTCAATGGAATCAACTGAAACAATATCACCGGAAGAAGAAAAAATGCTTGATAAAGTATTTGAACAGCAAGAATTTGGTGAGGATGTATTCTAATAAATGATAATTGATATGTTGAATAAGAAAAACTTATTGGTTAGAAGATTTAAAAGATTTTCTGTTATTTCTTATTTGACATATCAATCAAGAATAACACTCGGTGTGATTGAGAAATATTTTAATTAAGGAGTAACTTTTGAAAGAAGTAACAGAATGGAATGGTAAACCTAGATGGATGTGGGTTTGGAATGATGAAAATAAAGGAAATAAAATTAAAGCATATGTAGTTCATATTCTTTCAGAAGAAGGGATGAAAGAAGCAGATACAGATTATCCTGTTATAGCAACAATTAATACTTACAAGCATTGTTCAGAAACAAAGGAAGAAACACATTTGACTAACTATGAATTTAGTCAGTTATTGAAGTGCTTTGGAGTTGAATATTGTTTTCATGATGGTAAGCTCGTTTATAATCATGATTGTGGTTATGCTTATACTCATGATAAAGAACTTGTCAATAATTATAGAATTCGTTACAAGCAAGGTGAATGGGAAGAGCCAACAAGAGAAACTGTCTGGAAATGGTGGGAAGATGAAACTGTTAGTTCAGATATTGCAGATTTTGTTTCATTTATTGGCTGGGATAAGGAGTAAATATGAAAATAACAAGTTTTTTTCATGGTGTACTTAAAGGAAATTATATTATTCTCAAAAAAGGTGGATGGTATGGCGAATAGAAAAAATTTAGTTGGTATGAAATTTGAAAGACTTACGGTTATTTCATATTCATATACCGATTCTAAAAGTCATAGAACTTACTGGAAGTGTAAGTGTGATTGTGGAAATGAAATAGTGAAAGCAACAAATCTATTAACTACAGGACTTGTAAAATCTTGTGGATGTTTATTATCAGATAAAAGACATATTAATACATATAAACATGGAGCTTGTATAAATAATAAAGAAACACGCTTGTATAAAATATGGGCAAATATGAAATATAGATGTAGTAAACCTGGAAATCAAATGGCTGCTTACTATTACGATAAAGGAATTCGTGTTTGTGAAGAATGGGTAAATGATTTTGATAATTTTAGAAAATGGGCGATAGAAAACGGATATTCTGATGATTTAACTATTGATCGCATTAATAGTGATGGAAATTATTGTCCAGAAAATTGCAGATGGGCAACAAAAGAAGAACAAATAATTAACAGGAAGAATATAAATCATTTTTTAGAGTATCAAGGTAAAACTCAAACATTATCACAATGGAGTAGAGAATTGAATATTTCTAGAACAACCTTAACAACCTATATTTCAAAAGGAATGAATCTTTATGATGTAGTGGAGTATAGAAAAAGATGAAAATAATATCACATTTTCATGGATGCTTGGTAAATGGAAAAATAATATTAAAACCTTTAGATGATAAGGATAATTATATTATTAATAAATTATTTACAAATAAGGCAGAAAGAGAAAATCGTACAAAAAAAGAAATATTACTACGATGTGAAATAAATGCTCCATATCAACACAGAACTTTTAAACAGAATAATGCTGTTTGGGTACTAGTAGGAATTATTTTTGAAAGCATGGAAAACAGGCGTGGTACACATGAAGAATTATATGATATTTATTCATCTTTACTTGAAGAATATGCCGACAGAAAACCATCAAAAATAAATAATAAATTAAGAATTGTTCATTTATCAGAAATGAATACAGAACAATGTGGAAGATTTATAGATTCAATTTTGAATTATATAGCTTCAACTTGTGATCTTAATTATGACTTACAAACAGATGTAAGAAAATTTATTTATGAGTGGGAAGAATGGAAAAGTAGACCTGAAAACGAGTTTGAAGAATTTAAATCAATTCAAGAACTTAAAGAAAAGGTAAACTATTCAGAGGCATCCGGTAGAGGTGGTAATTTACATTTACATCATATTGTATCACGTGGAGCTAATCCTGGTGCAATTGATAAAGCGTGGAACATAATGGTACTTACTGAGGATGAACATAATTTTTTTCATCAACAATGTAAGAACTGGGATGAATTTCTGGAAGTATATCCTCATTTAAGAAATAAAGTTGAAACAGCTTATAAAAAGGCTTCTTTGTTGGATAAAGAGAATAATTCTCTTTTAATTGATAATTTAGTAAATCAGGCTATGGAGTAAATATGAGTTATAAACCTAGAAAAACTATTAGTATTTGTGAAGGCTGCGGAATTAAAAAAGAATTAGATAAAATAAGAAAAGATGTAAAAAAAGTTTTGGTAGATGAAAATTTAGAAATAAAACAAATGATGGATCTTGTTGGATTGGATTGGTGTAATAAAGGTGAAGTTGATTTATTAAAAAATGAAATAGAAGAATTAAATCAAAAAATTAAATCTTATGAAAAGCAGATTAATAAATTAATTTCTGAGAATGGGGGTAATTAAATGAAAAATAAATACTTTAAATTTTATGAAGTCTACCTGAACGAATTGAATAAATTAAGACCATCACAATTTAAGAAGGTTGTAAATGCTTTATCTGAATATTCAAGTAATGAAATTTTACCGGAAAAATTAAAAGGAAAAAGTTTATCCATATTTAATAAAATACAAACGGTGCTTATTGCTGAAAAAATGGAATTAAAAAACATTGAAAATAAAAGAAAAGCAGGTATTAAAGGAAGTCAAAAACGTTGGCAAAATGACAAAACAAGACAGAATTATAACAGAAAATAACAGAAAAGGTGGGTATATGAATAAAATAGAAACAATGTTTAATGATGTTTTAAATTTAATAATTTCAAGTGAATCAGAAAAAGTATATTTATTAAAATCAGGAATGGAATGTAAATATAGAATATCAAATTTAGATGTTGATTATTTTGGAGAAAACGTAAAAGTATTAGATATAACGATACAAGAAAATAATTTTAAAATTAGTACAATTCTGAATTTTTATAGTAATAATGATCATGAATGTTTAGTATCTGGATATATTCCTGATTTCAAAATAGAAGTTGGAAATACTGATAAAGGATATGTTATTGAAATTGATGGATATAAGTGGCATGAAAAAACAAAAGAACAGGCTATTAATGATAGAAAAAAAGATAGGGCATATATAAAATCAGGATTTTTACCAATTAGGTTTTTAGGTTCAGAAGTGTATCATGATGCGAAAAAGTGTGTAGAAGAAGTTATTGAGATAATAATTGAGAATGAATTATCAATAACATCATCTGAAAAATATCAAGAAATGGAAATAAATAATCAATTTTTGCAACATGAAGTAAATGAACTTAATGAATATGCAAAGTGTGTATTTGGATTTAATACGATTAAGCCATTAAATATAAAAAATCATACTTCGATAACTACTCCTTTAGAATATTGTAAAGCATGAGGTGAAATATGTTAACTGAAAAACCAAATTATTATGGAATCATTCCTGCAAATGTAAGATATGATAAAGATTTATCACCTAATGCAAAATTATTTTATTCTGAATTAACATGTCTTGCCTCAAAAGAAGGGTATTGTTTTGCATCAAATAATTATTTTGCACAGCTTTATAATGTAGTACCATCATCAATTAGTAATTGGGTAAAACAATTAACTGATAAAGGTTACATTAATGTTGAATATGTTTATGAAGGTAAAGAATGTAAGGAAAGACGTATTTATATATCTGATAACTGTATTCAAAAAAATGAAGAGGTATTCAAAAATAACGAAGAGGGTATTCAAAAAATTGAAGAGGGGTATTCAAAAATTTTAAAAGATAATAATACAAGTAATAATAATATAAATAATAATAATACAAGTAATAATACAACTGAAGAAAAAGCTCCTGTAAATCCTTTTATTCTTAAAAATAAAAATTACTGGTATTTATCTAAACTCTTATACGAGAATTATAAACAGACATATAGCAATATTGATGTTGATTATGAGTTGAAAAAAATGCAATCCTGGCTCTTATCAAATCAAGAAAAAAGGAAAACTGAAAAAGGGATGCCAAAATTCATTAATAATTGGTTATCAAATGCAAAACCACAATTAACTAAAATAAATTACCAAAATATAAAAACAGATTCATTAAAAAATGAATACATGAATAATCCTGAAAACTGGCTGAAAGGAGATTAAAAAAAATGGGTGTTATACAAGGATTACAATTTGATTGTCTTAAAAATTTTTCTGCTCCAGTAACAACTAAGAAAAAATTAATTACTTGTATTTTACATGGTGATTATGAATCTGATGTTGATATTTACGAAAATGGTGATGAAGTTATTAAAAATGAATGTCCTGTTTGTCGAAAAATAAGGCTTGATAAAGAATTGGAACAAGCAAAGAAACGCCAGACAGAAGAAAACATAAATCTTTGTAAAGAATGTAATGTTGAACCTGAATTTTATTTAAAAACTTTAGATGATTATATTCCAACTTCTGAATCAGAAAAAAAAGCAAAAGAATCTGTTGAAAAATTAATTAACGGTGAATTAAAAAAAGTAATTTTACTTGGTGGCACTGGAACAGGTAAAACACTTTTAGGCTCTATTGCTGCTAAAACATTAAAAGGCAAAATATTAACAATGTATGAGATTAGTACAATGATTAGACAATCTTACACCGTTAAAGCGGATAAAACAGAATTGGAAATAGTTAGAGAATTAGCATCTATACCTTTTCTTGCAATTGATGAAGTTGGAAGGACAAAAGGAAGTCAGGCAGAATTTAACTGGCTATCTTATGTATTAGACAAAAGACATGTTAGAGGTTTACCGTTTATGTTGATGAGTAACGGTCATATAAGAAGTGAATGTAAAAATAACGGTTGCGATAAATGTTTTGAAAATTACATGGATGTAGATGTAATTAGCAGATTAAGACAAAATTCAAAATTAATTAATATTAATGCAAAAGATTATAGAAGTAGTAATTAATGGAGTTATAAAATATGGGTACAATTAATGAATTACAGAATCAAAATAAAAAATATCAACCTAGTAAAGTTATAATTTTAGATAAACACCAGCTTACAGATAAATCTAAGTATGCAAAATGTATTTATTGTTGGGATGAAAAAACAAAAGCAGGTTGGGATTTTGATAAAAAAATGACAGTTTTACAAAATATTGAGTTTATACACCAGGCAGAATTTTATAAATATCAAAACGGAGAAGAAAGAAAAACATTTTATGATTATTATATGTGCAAAGATTGTGGTGCTGTATTAACGGTTGATGATTATGTTAAAAAATATACTAAAAAAATAAAAAAAGAAGATTCAGAAAAATAATATTTTTTTAGTGGCAAAACAAGAAAAATCTTGTATAATAATATAAAATAAAGATATAAAGAGGTTTTATATGACAAATTTGAATACTGTTGTTTTAGTTGGAAATCTTACTAGAAATGTTACAGATGATGAAAGAGATTTTGGATATTTCAGTAATGGAAATGCTCATGCAAGATTATCAATTGCTGTTAATCGTTCACATAAATCCGGTGATAACTGGGTAGATGAAGTTTTTTATTTTGAAATTCAATGTACAGGTAAAACGGCAGAAAATTTAAAACCTTATTTTGTTAAAGGTCAGAAAATTGCTGTTCAGGGATATTTAAAACAGGAAAGATGGACTGATAAAGAAGGTAAATCTCAAAGTAAAGTATTTGTTCAGGCAGATCATATTGAATTAATTGGTGGAACAAAGAATTCTGAAAATTCAGAAAATAAAAATGCAAATACAAATACTTCTTTTGAAACTCATGATGGTAGTTTTGGTGATGTACCGTTTTAATTAGTTTTCATAGATTTTATCAGGTAACTGAAAAAAGTCTAAAAATAAAAATTTTATGGGAGGCTTAAAATGAAAAATGTTTGGAAATGGATAGGCATTATTTGTTTAGTGGCAGGTTCAGCTTTAGCTTGTTTCACTAATATTGCAAATGATGTACCAGCATTATTTGTTGCGGCTTTTGGTTTTGGTGCTTTAGTTGTATCAACATGGGAAAAATCAAATAAAAAATGGTTAGATGTTCTAACTCTTATTTTTATTTGTATTGGTG
Organism: uncultured Treponema sp.; assembly: GCA_937892225.1. GTDB lineage: Bacteria > Spirochaetota > Spirochaetia > Treponematales > Treponemataceae > Treponema_D. The sequence goes on along the minus strand of CALAUH010000114.1, from coordinate 8,684 downwards.
GTTTTGCCTGTGCTGTAGCTGGATTATCTCAGGATTTAGGTACAACTCTTATTGCTTCAATTATTGCAATCGTAACTTTAATTATTGGTATTTTTGGACCTACTCTTATTGAGAAGCTCAAAAAATAAAATTAATTAATTTTTAAGTTAGAAATCATTTAATTTGGACTTCCTGAAAAGGTTGAAATGATTTCTAACTTTATTTTGAAAAAATATGGATAAAGTAGTTATTTTTGGAAAGTGTGGAACTACAGATTTTGAAAAAATTAAAAAAACTGGTTTTGAAACATGGGCTTTAGGAACTGATCTTAGAATTGGTGCTGATAGATATTATGAATTTCATGGCATAAATATTTATCATAAAAATATTCTAACACAAAAAGACTTAAATCCAGAAATATATAATTATAAAAAACTTTTGCCATTAAATAATAGTATTTCAATTTTATTAATTCAGGCTTATTTAGAAGGATATTCAGAAATTGTATTGATGGATGCTCCAATGCAGAATACTACTGAATTATTAAATCAACGTTGTAGCGTATCAATGGTTATAGGTTATTTATTAGGTTTAGGTATATCGGTTTACTGGACCGATTCACCGGAAAATAAATTTTATTTGGATGTTGTAAAAAATGATTATTAATGATGTTATAAATAACGTTAAAATTTACGGACTTGAAAATTCATTTAGAGTGTCAAAATTTCCTAAAAGTGTAGATGTATCAAAATGTTCAAACGAAATTACTGATACTATTAAAACTTTAGGTAATTATGGACCTGGAACGGCTCATAATAATTTTTTAATCGGCATAATCGTTCAATTCGATTTAACTTTTACTGTAAAAGCATGGGTTGAAGCAGAAAGATACCATTTTTTAGATATAGTATCATCCCAATCGACAATTCATAAAATTACAAAAATGGATATTAAAAAAAATTGCATAGAATATGTTTCTAACAAAATAATCACAATACTTGAAGATCTTGTAAGAGAATATAATATTAATCCTACAAACGAAAATTATTTAAAAGTATTATACAACATTCCAAACGGATTAAAACTAACAGCAGGAATGACTACTAATTATTCACAACTTAAAACTATTTATAAACAAAGAAAAAATCATATTTTGCCTGAGTGGAAAATATTTATTAAATGGCTTGAAACTTTACCTTATGCTAAAGATTTTATTATATCTTAAAGAGGTTGTTTATGATTTATATATTTGAATGTTCAAAATGTAATGTTCAGGAAGAAAGAGAAATTCCTATTTCTGATTATGATAAAGAAAAAAATAATCAGGTTTGTAATACCTGTAAATCAAAAATGAACAGAGTATTTATTCCAATCGGCAATACTATATATTCTTGCGGTGGTTTTTATGATACTGATACAAGAGGTGTTAAATGCAGATAACACCAGGTATTCCAATGAATGAAGAAGAATTAAAAGACTGGCAGCAATCTTTTATCGACATTTTAGAATCAATTGATTTAGTAATGAAATATGGAAAAGATTTATGAGTTATAATTTTAATAAAAAAAATAAATACTGGAATAATAAATTTACAGTTGACGGTATTAAATGGGATTCTCAGAAAGAATATAACAGATTTCAGGAATTGTTAATGTTACAAAAATCAGGCGTAATTAGTGAATTACAAAGACAAGTTAAATTTGAGGTTATTCCATCAACAGCAACTGAAAGAGCAGCATATTATATAGCGGATTTTGTATATAAAAGTGCAGATGGCAAAATGATTATTGAAGATGTAAAAAGTGTATATACAAGAAAATTACATGATTATATTCTAAAAAGAAAATTAATGAAGTGGCGTTATCCTGATTATAATTTTGTAGAATATTCATAAAATAAGGGAGGTTTTATCATATTTGAGTAAATTATCAATTACAGTATAGAAAATGCGTCAGAATGAAGAATTTGGGCATTATAGACGAAATTTATAGCATCTTATAAAAAGATATATCTTGTAATTAGACATTTATTAAAGAATATGGTATAATATTTATATGTTTTTAGAAATATCATCTGAACTAAAAGCGTTACAAAAAAAAAGTTTTACTGGAGTTGTGAAATTTGGAATTGAAAAGGGTTCAGTTGTAGCTCTTAATCTCAATTCTCAAAGTCAAAAATTTTCTAATAAGGATATATTAGATTTTGAAAATATTATTAAAAGTCTTGTAAAAATTGAAGCAGAATTTTATGGCACTTTAGAATTTTGTATTGAAAATGATACCTGGAATTATTCAATCACCTATAGAGGTGAAGAACTTAAAAATGAACTTAGAGAAAGCAGAAGTAAAAAGGTTGTAATATGCAAATCTGTAAACAATGCGGAAAGCAAATAAAATATATTGCTACTTCTAAAAATGAATCAGTTACCTGTGATGATGAATTAACAATTTTTTATACTTATTCAGGTAAACATTTTGAAGGCTTTAAAAAGCACGTTTGTAAAAAGGATATTGATAATGGCTCAGGAAAAGATTGCAGATAAAAATAAAATTAAAGAGATATTACAGTTATCACCGGATGAAAACGGAGATTTAAAACTCGAAGAATTACTCTCAGCTTTTGGACCTGAATTTGAATACTCAGAAAAAATGTTTATCATTCTTTATACTAATCCTTTGAGTAAATACGTTAATAAAATGAATCAGGCAGCAATTGCTGTAGCAGGATATAAAAGTTATGCACAATGGACCATGCAGAAACCTCACGTTGCTAAAAAAATTAAGGAACTTTCAAATAAAGCAATAATTAAAAAATTAGAGGATATTTTCCAGGAAGATATACAGAGAAATTTAGACATAATTAATATGGACCGTTCATCGTTTAGAAAAGATAATGAGTTCACTTTTGAAAATGACAAGGGCGATGAAGTAACACTCGAACAGATTAAAGATAAACCGCTTTATATGTTGAACGCAAAACAACGTCAGGCTATTGCAGATTTTGAATATGATAAATCCGGTAATGCTCACTATGTAATTGAATCAAGAAGTCAGGCTCGACAGAATTTAATGAACTATTACAAGTTACTGAATAAAAATGCAGATGATACGGAAAATAAATCAACTGAAACTGTTATTACTTTAGATAATATTAAAGATAAAGTAACGGCTAAAATTCAGGTTATTCAACACAATAAAGAAGAATCAGAAAAGGCTGGTGATTTTATCGACAAAATGACAGATACGGATGAGGAAGCTTGATGAAATTATTATACGGTGATTGTTTAGAATTAATGAAAGATATTCCCGATAAGTCGGTAGATATGATTTTATGTGATTTACCTTATGGAACTACTGCTTGTAAGTGGGATAACGTTATACCTTTTGAACCTATGTGGGAACAGTTGAACAGAGTTATTAAAGATAACGGTGCTATTGTTTTGTTTGGTTCAGAGCCATTTTCAAGTTATTTAAGAATGAGTAATATCAAATATTATAAATACGATTGGATATGGGATAAAGAACGTGGCTATGGATTTGCAAATGCTAATAAAATGCCAATGAAATCACACGAAATAATAAGTATTTTTTATAAAAAGTTACCTGTATATAATCCACAAAAAACAAAAGGAAAACCATATAAAACAAATGGTGGAATGAGAAAAAATTCTATAAAAACATTAAGTGGAGATAAAATTCAAAATCATAATAGAAGTAATATTGTAAGTTTTTATAGAAGTGAAACAACAAATAATGGTGATAGATTTCCTTTATCCATAATTAAGTTTAAGAGAGATAATGACAAACATCATCCAACACAGAAACCTGTTTCATTACTTGAATATCTCATTAAAACCTACACACTAGAAAATGAAACTGTATTAGATTTTACTATGGGAAGTGGTTCAACAGGTGTTGCTTGTGTAAATACTAACCGTAATTTTATAGGTATTGAACTTGATGAAAAATATTTTGAAATCGCAAAAGATAGAATTGAACAGGCAGAGAAAGATAAAGAATCTATGTTATTTCCAGAGGTAATGTAATGTTTTCTAAAGATGAACGTTTACTCTATGCCTATACATATATTCAATTTCAGCAGAAAGATTTATTGTTAGATTTCTGGCAAGATGAATATATTAAATCTATGGCACGTTTTATTGCCATCGTTAAGTCAAGACGTGTCGGTTGGTCTTTTATCTGTAGTCTTAAAGGACTTATTAAAGCGATGGATCCAGATAGAATTGGATATACTAAACAATTCGTTTCTTATAACGAAGAAGATGCACTTGAAAAAATCCGTTATGCTAAAATGTTTTACGATTCAATTCCTGATTGTGATGCTAAAAAGAAAATCGTAACTGATAATAAATCTATGTTAGTTTTCAAGGATAAAAACGGACTTACAGAATCACGTTTAATTTCTATCCCTTGTAGAGCTCCACGTGGTAAAGGTGGTGATATTTCTTTAGATGAGTTTGCTATTTATTTACCTAAAATGCAGAAATTAATTTATGATGCTGCTTTACCTGTTATTTCTCGTGGTGGAACTATCGAAATGGGATCATCACCGTTGGGCAAAATGGGGCAATTTTACGATATTTTGACGGATAAAGAAAAATATGATTATGAACGTTATAATATTCCTTGGTGGTTTTGTAGGGATTTATGTATAGATGTTGCTACCGCTGTAAAGGTTGCACCAGGATTGTCAACGGTTGAAAGAATTGAAACTTTTGGAACTAAAATTATTAAATTAATTTTCAGGAATACTGATATTGATACATTTAAGCAAGAATATGAATGTGATTTTATAGATAGTGCAGAAAGTTATATAACACTTGATTTAATTTATGCAAATACACCTGGAAAACGTGAAAGTGATTTAGACTTATCTTTATGCGAAAAAATGAGTGATGAAGAATACTGGGAATATAACAGGGGTATAGATTTTCAGGCGTATAAAGATGTAGATACAGCAATATTAAATTATAAACCTGAATATCATGGAAATACTTTATTTTTTGGTTTTGATGTTGGTAGAACACATGATGCTACAAGTATGTTTTTAATTGGACTTACTGAGGAAGGAAAAAAAAGAGATTTCATGCGATGTGAATTAAGAAATGTTGAATTTGAAAAGCAAGAAGAAATGGTATTAAAGTTATATAAGGAATTACCTATATTTCATGGTTGTATGGATGCAACCGGAATAGGAAAAGATTTAGCAGAAAGATTACATAAAAAATTAGGTGATAGATTGGAAAGTGTAACGTTTACACCAGAAACTAAAGAAATTCTTGCAATTGATGTTAAAAGAGGATTGGAAAATAAAGAGTTTTTACTTGCAAATGATAAAGAATTTCATACACAGATACATAGTATTAAAAGAACATCTAATGGTGGTAAATATTTCAAATATGATGCTGCTAGAAATGAAAGTGGTCATGCGGATAGTTTTTGGTCTTGGAGTTTAGCTAATCACGCTATAGGTGATAGAAAACCTATGAATTTTTATGATTCTTTTTATACCAAAAGAAAAGAAAATCAGGAAGTAAAAGAAATTAATAATATTGATGATTCAATTATTATAAATAAAGGTAAGAGTTTAAGACAAGTAACTAGATGGAGCAGATAGAAAATGATTCAAGGTAAAGTAATAGCAATTGATTTTGATGGAACTATAACAGATAAAAATATTTTTCCTAATATTTCAGATTTAAGAGAAAATGCAAAAGAAGTAATTAAGAAAATAGCAAAAAATAACATTATCTGTATATGGACTTGTAGATATGGTGAGTATGCAAAATTAGCTTATAATTTTTTAGTTGAAAAAGGAATTCCTTTTAATTATTTCAATGAATCACCTGGCGACAAAATAAGTAAAAGCAGAAAAATAATTGCAGATTATTATATTGATGATTGTAACTTATTTTGTAATGAAATTGACTGGAAGAAAATTGAAAAGTTTTTTTGTGAATAAAAAATAAAATAATGACAAAAAATAATAATTGCTATATAATTTAATTAACACTTATATATCCGATGTGTCAATAAAGACAGTCATTATTCTTTTTAGAGTAGTGGCTGTCTTTTTTTTTGGAGGTTGAAAAATGGCTAAACCTGAAAAAATTGATATTGAAAAATTACAGAAAAAAGTTGCACTTAATTCCAAAATTGCAAGTAAAGAAAGTGCCAGTTTGTTTGATTCTTATTTTTTTGCAAATTACGGTAAAAAAGAAAATGCTGATTCAGTTTTTTATGATCCATATTTTGTTAGTGATAATGCTTTTAACGGAATTAGAACTATATCACGTGTTCAGTACGGCGGAATTCATCCTAAGACTTTAAGACGTGTAGCTGAAAAAGCATGGATAATTAATACTTGTATAATTTTTGTAATACGTAAAATTAAACCTTTTTTGAAACCTGTAACAGACCGGAATCAAAGAGGATTTATAATCAAAAAAATAGATGAAGATATAACTAAAGCACCTAAAAAAGATAAAACAAGGGATGAAATAAGAGATTTTATTTTAAATTGTGGTAACTATGAAGATAACGATAGAGATGATTTTGTAAAATACTGTACTAAAATTATTCGTGATGATTTAACTCTCGATCAGATAGCAACAGAAATTCAATATCAAAATGACGGTAAACCATGTGCATTTTTTGCGGTTGATAGTGCGACAATTGAAAAGATAATTGCAGAGGATAAAAATAATCCTAAGAACTGGCGTTATTTACAGATTGTCGATGGTGTACCCGCTGCGGCTTATACTTATGATACAATGTTATTCGACTATCAGAATCCTAGAACAGATATATACCATTCTCAATACGGATATTCTTTAGTTGAACAGGCTATTGATTTAATTACAAATGTTATCAATTCTTTTGTTTATAACTCAGGAAACTTCACAGAAAATAAGTTGCCAAAAGGTATGCTGTTAGTCAATGGTAGTGCATCACCTGAACAGGTTGAAGAAATGGAAGATTATATTGCAGAAATAATGTCAGGTGGTCCATTAAATCAATGGAGAATTCCTATAATTCCTAGTGGTAGTAAAGAAAATGCTATTGAGTGGAAATCTATGAACGCAAATAGAGAAATGGAATTCCAGGGTTGGATGGATTATTTAACAAGTGCTGTTGTAAGTTTATACGGCTGTTCAATTGATGAGTTAGGAATACAATCTCAAAAATCACAAGCGATGTTTGAAAATGGCGGATCTGATAGGATGAGTTCAGCTAAAAGTGCTTTACTTGGTGATATGTTGGTATTTTTAGAAAGTTATTTGAATAAAATTGTTAAAAAAATAAATCCTGAATATGCTTTTGAATTTGTCGGCTATGAAAAAGACAATCCTAATACTGTAGCAGATTTAGATGAAAAAGAAGTAAGAACCTGGAAATCAATAAATGAAAAAAGGGCAGAAAAAGGACTTGAACCGTTAGATTTATCTAAAATAACTAATGGAGCAGATATTCCTATGAATGTTCAACTCGTACAATTATTTAATGGGCAGCAGATGCAAGGCGGTATGGGTGAAGAAGGCGGTGAAGGTGGATGGGATGAATACGGAGAAGGTGAAGAAACCGGAAACTTTGACGGCATAGAAGAAGAAAATCCTGATAATGAAAATGGAGATTTTGGAGAAGAACCTACAGCAGATGAAAATGAAAATTTTGAAGGTATTGAAGAAGAAAATCCTGATGAAGTAAATAAATCTTTATTAATTATATAGGGTAGTTTATGAGTAAAAACGAAGAACTTGAAAACAAGTTGCAAAATATGTTTGAAAAGAATTCTATTCTCATTAATGAAAATGAACAACTCAGAAAAGAAAATGAACGTTTCAGAAAAGCAATTGATTTATTAAATAGTTACCAAATGAATATCAGTGATACAAAAATTTTAATGGTAGCAAGAAAATATAAATCTAATAACATTTTTATAAAATATCTTGAAAGTAACATTATTGAAAAATGGTGTGTTTACAGTGAAGATTTTAAGAAATTATATCAGGTAAAAAAGAATTTAGAATCTATCGGCTATAAAGTAAATCTTTATAAAATTCAAAAAAGTATCAACGTTACAGAATCAGGAGAAATTATAGATGATTAAATTATTAAGTATAAAAGATTATTTATTCATAAAAGAAAAAAGAAAAGAAATAATTGAATTTGCAAAAAATACAACTATTTCACCATCTGTAATAAATAGAATTTTAAGTAATAAAACAATTATATCAAAATTAAAAAAAGGAATTGCCATAAAAGATTATCTGGAAGATGTAAAAAATATGGTGTTAGGATTTATTGAGATAAATTAAGATGACTTGTAATAATTGTACATGGTTTGTAGAAGAAACAGAAACTATTGGAGATTATCAGCATAGTGAAGCTGTAAAAAGACAAAAAGGTTTTTGCCTGATTCAAGATTTATTCACTATGCAAGAGCCTGATGATAACGCCTGTAATGATTTTAATTTTGATGGAGAAAGTAAATGAAAAAAATCTTATGTGCATATAAAGAACTAGGAAAGGACAGAATAGAAAAATGGAATGTTTATACATGGGATTGGGTAAAGATGATGAAAACTAAAAAACAATGGGAAGATGATGGATTTACAGTTTTCATTTATGAGGTAAAAGAAGATGCAGAAATATAAAGCAAAAAAAGAAGTAGTTGAAGAAATA
>CALAUH010000113.1 GCA_937892225.1 uncultured Treponema sp. | reverse complement strand
AATGCATAGCTTATCTAGAAAGATTGAAGAAATCTGTATAGGAGTGATTAGATGAAAAAAATAGTAGATGCTGAAGAAATATAGACTGCATTTACGCTAGCCTGCTGAACATATATCATACATTCTGCAGTTGCAAGAACTACTCCAGAACTTGATGCTACAAGATTAGCCCTGACAGTTGTAGTACCACTACCTACTGCAGTAAGCTGTGCAATAGTTTTTGTACCACTGATAGAACAGATATTAGCATTACCGACAGAATATTCAATATGAGAAGTTACATTAGTTGTAGGAACCTGCATGCTTAAGAATTTTACATCACCCTGTGTAACAGTCATATATTCTGCAGGGAAAGCAAAAGTAGAATATTCTTCAACTTTAACAATAATCTGCTGGTCATATCCTGATTTTGGGTGGGAGAGAGTAATTGTTGCCTGTCCTGTCTGCTTTGGTGTAATAGTTGCTACATTTGCTGAATAAACTAAATCAATTACGTCATAAACATCCAATGACCATTTGAAATTATATTTATCTGTTGTTTCACCATTAATTAAACTTGCCGTAATAGTCTGTGAAGAATCTGTAGGTTTAAGTGAATAAATACTCTGTGGTACTGAAATATAACAATCTGTTGCAACAGCATTATCACATACAACAAGTATTTGTGCTGAATAATTTGCTTTTGGATGTGAAACTGTAATATATGTAGTTCCGGCTTTTAATGCCTTGATTTTACCGACTTCATTCTGTCCGTAACACATACAGATAGAAGGGTCGTTAGAAGTCCATATAAAATCAGAATAATCGCTCTGCTTTCCTCCAATTAAATCTGCAGTAATATTTGTATAATTATTAGAAACCGTAAGAGTAATAACTGACGAAGTTAATTGAATATACGGATTGGATGCTGCAGCAACCGGGTCAACGCACTGGGCAATAATAGTTAAAGGATACTGGCACTGTGAATTACTTACAGTAATTATTGCAGTTCCTATTCCATTACCGGTTAATACTGCATTTGGACCGCTTCCAGTTACACCGATTATTGCAGGATTTGATGTAGTCCATGAATAGCCATCAATAACCGGATTTTCAGCATTCTGTACAGAAACACTGATATTTTTTGTATTGCCTTCACCTACTGCGACAACATTATTTGTAGTTGACAGATATACATATCCTGCAAGTTCTTCCTGTGAGTTACCTACAACTACAAGAACTTTTTTAACAAGTTCTGTAGCAGTATGAGAAATTGTAATTTCTGCCTGACCGCTTCCTACAGGTTTTACATATGCAATACCGTTAGGTGACTGGGCAGTAATCTGGGCAACATCCTGATTGTCAATACTGAATGAAAAACCGGATGAATCAGGTGAAGAATAATTTACTAGAACAGCATTAAGTGTCTGTGGAGAAGCATCTTTAAGCATTGTAATTACATCATTGGAAGAAATATAAACTACAGGGTCTGCAGCCTGGATAATATATTCACTTCCTACACGAACATAGATTTTAAGTGTATTCTGGCTTAGAGGATGACTGACATTAATTATGGTTTCACCTTCTCTCACGGCAGTAATTGTTCCTTTTTCACCGTTTCCTATAACTCTTGCAATATCAGAATTTTCAGAAGTCCATACTATATTTCTGTATTCAGCAGTATTCATATTAATAGGATTAATTTTTGCTGTAACAGAATCAGTAATATTATTAATTGAAATAACGTTTTGTGAAGTTGTAAAATATACTTCATTTTCAACAGCAACAGTTCCTTCCGGATAAACAGTTACGGTAAATTCACAGTAAACATTATCAATTTCTGCCCTGACTTTTGCAATTCCAGATTTTAATGCAGTAATATTACATAAAAGAGGATTATCAGCTGATTTTTCTATATATAAAACAGAAGGATCATTAACTGTCCACTGTGTCTGTGCAAAATTATAGAAAACTGTATTGCCCTGGTCATCTTCCGTGTCAAAACCATATGATTCAACAGCACATGAGAAAGTATCATTTACTTCTACATTGTAATAAAGTTTGTCTGAATATAGTACCTTAAATGTCTGAAGTTCATCTTCTGTATCTGCTGATAAAACAAGTATTTTTTTATTTACATCTGCCTTTTCATGACTTACAGTAATAAAAGCACTCTGTTTACCCATACCGTAAGAAGGTGCCGTAATAACACATTCTGTTTCATTATGACTGATACTGAATAAGGAATTATCAATTTCCCAGGCAATATTCATTTCATCATTCTGCCTTTTGTTTTTACCATTTAAACTTACTGTATAATTAGCAGTCTGTCCGTTTAATACGGTAATAATTCCTGTACCAGAAAAATAAAGAGGATCTTCGAGAACAGCATATTCAGGAAGAACTTTAATTAATACTTCAGTTGGATATTCAACTTTTGGATGTGTTAGAGTTAATACTGCAGTACCTTCTTTTACAGGTGTAATATATGCCCTTCCATTAATATAATTAGAAGAAGCTGCCCTATATTCTACAGTTCCATCTGTAGTTTCCATTGTTACTACATTATCTGAAGAACCGTCTGCAGCAGTTGATGTTAAAGTCCATTTAAATCTGTTACTGTCGCCTTCATTTCCACCCTTTAAAGATATGCTGATAGGAATGGCATCCTCACCTACTTTTGTTCTAATATAATTCTGACTTGTTGTAATATAAATAGATGCATCAAGTGCATTTGTAAGCTGTCCGGTTACAATAATAAGAATTTCTCTTGTATATGCAGCTTTTGGATGAGAAACAATAAGCTTACAGCTTCCATTGTTTATACCTTTAAGCATAATCTGATTACCGATTGCAGATGTAATTTCAGCAACATTATCAGCATCAAGTTCATAGGTATAATCATCAATATTGTACTCACCTTCTTCAAGTCCAATTAAATCATTTGTAATAACTGCAGTATCATTTCTATCAATTGTTACAATAGTATTATCCGGCTGAATATAAACATTTTTAACAATACTTACAACACGGCATAATATTTCAAGAGGATAAACAGCATCCGGATGAGTAATACGGATTGTACAGCTTCCAGCTTTAAGAGGTGTTATTACTGCCTGGTTATTAATTGTTTCGATTCTTACAGGTACATCAGTTCCAGGTTCTGTAACAAGCTGCCATGTAAAGTTGCTATCAAGTGATGTATCTTTTTTATTCATGAGAGAACATGAAATTGTTCTGCTTCCGTCTCCATCACTTATTGTCAGAATGTTAGATGTAGTTGTAATATATGGAACTTTTGTTTCATCTTCAAATACATAAATACCAATATAATATGGATATGCAGCCTTGTTATGAGTTATCTTTATTCTTGTATATCCAGAATCAACGGCTGTAATTTTACAATACTGTCCGGTCGGCATGATTGTAGCAACAGAACTGTTATCAATACTCCATGTATAACCGTCAATATCTGCAGCAGTTCCACCATATAAAGAAACATAAACAGTTTCTGTAATACCAGGTGATGTAGTTAATATAGAAGTATTTGAATAAATATAAGGTTCAACCTGCTCTTCATAACCTGCAGCATAACCTGTAACAGTAATAATACATACGGCATCATAACCATTATATGAACATTTGAGCTGTGTTTTACCTTCTTTAATACCAGTTACTACAATTCCCCAGCAGGATGATGTATCACATGAAATAATAGTATCATCATATTCCCAGTGAAGATTTACATTTTTTTGTACTTCAGAAGGCTTAATTGATACGTTGATATAATCAACACCACCAACCTCCAGTGACATTTGATTTTTGGCAAGAGTTAAAGCTGTAATTTCTATATTATCTTTCTTCTTGTCGGGGTCACCGAAAATTGAATTAAAAAAATTACAGGATAAAAACATTCCTGTAAACATTAAAATCAATAAAAATTGAATTTTTCTTTTCATAAATCCTCCTTCAATTTTATTTAGTTCTTACATACTTTTGTGTCGGTTCAGGTATTTTAACCGGCGGTAAAGTCAATGGTATGTTTGTAATTAATTTAACTTCAGTACCCTCCTTAATTTTAATAGTAGGTTTAATATCAAGTGCCTTTTCAAGAATCTGATTTTCCACCTGTGAAGCCTGTGCATATACATCTGTCATGGCATTTTTGAGATATTCATTATTTTGTGAATTGATGTCTGAAACAATTTCTGTTTCAAGAATAGAAAAAATTGCAATCAATCCCATAGCTTTAAGCGTTTCCCAGGGATGATTATTGATAGAACCTTTGTAACCGGATGCACCCTGCTGATTAACTCCATTGAAATTACCAAGCTGCATTCTATAGCCGTCAGGTCTTATTAAAAGATTCCAGCCTACCTGAATAGATGTCTGTCCGTAACTTACATTGTAATTGTATTCACCAAATAAAATTGTTCCTTCAGGTATCAATAAATAACTGTGATCATAACTTGAATAGACATTTTCACTAACCCTTGCAATAACTACACCGGGATTTTGAGTATCAATAGCTGTAGTTAAAATACCGGATATTACTGTTCCATCCCATAAACTGTTGGCAGCAAGAAATTCTCCTGTATTAGCTTCTCCAGAACTCTGATTAAAAAAATTCATCTTTGAATTATCAGTCATTCCTGCAGCAGCCTGTGTATTCTGGATATACTGTTCTTTACTTATCTGATTAGGATTTTGATAAGTTCCATTTGCAACAGAATTAATATAGGCGGCATTAGAATAATCATAAGAATTACTGTTATAATTCTGACCTTTTAATCCTTCAATTTTTCTAGGCGAGCGGGAATTTCTTGTATCAGGTTTTTCTGATTTTGAATTTTTTGTTGAACCTGCAGGTGCAACACCCTGTGGAGCAGTTCCTCTGTCACCAGTTCTATTTGGTAATTCATATTGTGAAGGAATTGTAGGCTGGGCATTTGCAATCTGATTTAATTCGCTTTGGTCTGGATTAATATTTCCATTTTCATCAAAAGTAAAACCATTTTCTACTACAACGTAAGTCGGTCTGTTGTTTTTATCATCCCAGTTATATTCATTTTTATAACCAGCTTTATCAAGTTCATTTTCTTCTGTTTTTTTCTTTTTGCTTCCAGAAGTAATAACCATGATAAAAACAATAAAGATAATCATTGCAATAAATATCAATGCAAAAATGTTACCGATATTAAGCTGCTTTCCAAGATTTTCTTTTTCTTTAGGTGGAAGAAATTCTTCATCTTCCTCCTCTTCAATTTCTTTTCTTAAATCTTCTTCTTCATCATTAAGCTGCTCTTCTTCAGATAAAAATGGTTCCGTATTGTCCTTATATGATTTTTCTTCTTCATTATCATCATCTTTTTCTTCTGATTCATCATTATATGCAGATAAAAATGGTTTTCTTTCTTCACTGTTATTATCAATATCTTTATTTTCTTCCATTACTCACCGTCCTTTTTCTTTGAAAATTTCTTTTCAATAATTACTTTTTCTTTACCGATTCGTAAACTTACCTTAGTTATAAGACGTGGAATAATAAATACATTGTCTTTAACTTCATAATTTATAATTTCATTTTTTTCATTGAATAAAACAGGCATTTTAGTCTGCAATATAATTTCATTGATTTTTATATATGTAAAAGAACCGTCATCATATACAAGTTCCGGAACAAAATTAGGTTTATTTTTTTTGTTATAACTAACAGAATAATCAAAAGAAAGTAAATCTGGATTAGATGTTTTTACATATGAAGTTGATTCAGAAACTTCATTCTTTGGTTTTACCCATTCATTTTTAGTTCCAGGATAAGTAAATTTAATCATAGCCATATAAGTAGTTGCATATGATTTAAGATTAAAATGATATACACGTTTATTTGTAATGATAATAAGTGTTGAATCAAGATTTGAATAAGCAGGTTTTACGAAAAGATGCTGCACGTCTGCTCCGGTTTTTGGGTCTTTTGCAACACCTGCAGTAAGTTCCCATACTGATTCATCTTCAGATAATAACGGTGTTCCTGTAACAATCTCTCCAGGTTCTAACGCTATATCAGTAAGATGTAAAGGCTGTGCATATATTTCATAAACGAAGTTTTCATTATATTGATAATAAAAAGTTCCATATTTATAGTTTTCTGGTTTCTGAATTGCTTCTTTTAATGACTGTATAGAAGCTTCTTTGCCAGTTGTAGTTCCACGATCATATTTACTTGCTTTGCTCTCCGGAACATATACAGGTTTTTCTACAATTAATATTTCATTATTTGCTTTTTCATTAACTAAAGTTTCTTGAATTAAATATTTACCGTCTGTTTCATCCTGTTGAAGCTGTTCTTCAACATAATCAGTATTCATTTCAAAAACTTTATTGTCTACAGTTTTACTGATTTCATTTGTAGTTTTACAACTAATAAATAAACTTAAAATTAAAAGAATTAATATTTTTTCAAAATGTTTCATTTTCTTTCTCCTATTCTTTAAATGTTTCAATTTCTTTAATATCAAAATTAGTTATGTATATACCTAAAGGATTAAATTTAATATCCTCTTCACTTGGCTGTAAGGTTTTAACAGTAACAAGAATTCTATATTTTTTTCTTTCACTGATATTTCCTTCAAGACCTCGAAGGATTATCTGATAATCAAGCTGATAACTGTCCTGTGATAATTTCAAAGGTTCCGTTTCAAAAAAACATTCCCTTGTTTTTTCTCCAAAATCACCGTATAAATTACTTTCTTTTACCAGGGTATTAAATTTAGATGCTGACTGTGTTGTTAAAATATGAAAAATGTTACTGTAGTTTTTTCTCATTACAGTAATATCTGTACTTAATGAATAATATAAATCTATAAAATTCTTAACCTGATAATTGATTGCTTCTTCAGGTACATAATAGTTCTGATAGTTTTTTCTGCTTACAGGACCGACATATTTTGTTTCGCCAAAATCATTCATAGTAACTAGTACCGGAACAGAATCAGGCATTGAAACAGCATAAATTGTAATACCGATTGAAAGTAAAAAAGAAAGGCATGAAATAATTACCACAAAACGAAGTGTTCTATTCTCTTTCATAACCTGACCGCAAATAAAATCAAAATGATCAAGCTGAGGATAGAAAACTTCATTAGAATTATCACCTGACGGTAAATAATTCTTATTAGACATAGAACCTCCATATCTTGGGCGGCAGAAAGTTTCTATATCTATAGAATAATATTATAAGTGTAATTTTGTCAATATATATGTTATATGTCTATATTTTAGATTTAACATTTGAAAAAAAATACCGCATACGGTAAAACCATATGCGGCAGGGAACTTAATAAAACGGTGCCGAAAGTGGAAATCGGCACCGAAATGTGAAATACTGTATAAAAAATACAATAAGTGTATAACAAAATTATACAAAACAAATATTAAAATTGCAAATTTAATTTAATAATATGATTTCCAGGTAGCATAAAAAATAGTATTTAAATAACCTGTCTGTTCAGTTCCAGGCTTATATACTTTTACATCAAAACAATCAGGATAATAATATTTTATAATTGCTTTTACATCATCAACTGAACTACAAACATATTTATAATGTAATCCGTCATAACAAACATAATAACCGCCTACTGTAAAAGACTGAGAATATGAATTAGGAATTGGTTTATTACTACCAGATGATGTTGTATTTCCTGGTTTTGTTTTAGTTGTATCAGGACCAGGAACTGAATTGCTGCAAGAAAAAAATCCTAAAATTAAAAAACATGAAAACAATACTAATATTTTTTTCTTCATTTATCCTCCTTTGATAAAATGATATTTTATCTTTAATTAATTATATATCTATAAGTAGTTATAAAGCAAATTTAATTTAAACAAAAAAAGAGGACAGCGGCAACTGTCCTCACAAAATTGAAAAAAGTGTTAAAAAACAGAGAATATTATTTACTAATTTGTCTCTATAATTAATATATCATATAAATAGTTTTTTTGGCAAGAAAAAAAGAGCCAGAATGACATTCCGACTCTTTAAATCAAGAGAGCGAACCATAGGGGGTTCATCAATTTAATTATAGCATATAAAAACTATTTATCAAGTTTTAATGTTTCCAAAGATAAATTAAACTGCCCTTCACTATATCCAGTAATGTCAAAAAACTTATTGATTTTATTACTGCAGCTAAACAGTTTATCTTTTTGTTCAGAGGAAATACCATTTAAATTTTTAATCTGGGATTGTGCAATTGTAATTAAAGTATTAATCATTTCACAATCTTCTTTTGTTATTGTATCAATTTTTAACATAAGTATTATTATTCTATATATGAATATGTATCATCATATATATCACTTAATGATTTACCATTAAAACTCCAATGTGGTGTTGGATGTACATGGTCAAATTTACTTTCCATAATTTCGGCTGTTAATGCAGATAAATAGTATTCTTCTTCATTATAAATAACAGTTCTAGCAGTTCTTACTATAGACGAATATTGTTGGTCATTATAATTCATTATTAATTCTGAACCAATTGGAATTCCCATTTCTTCAAAATTTAATTGAGGTCTTCTTTTTTTAAAATTATTTAAAGCTTCAATTTCTGAATTATTAATTCCAATATTCATATCTTTTGAAACATTTGTTGTAATATCTTCTACTTTTAATAATTCAAGAATTGGTTTTACATATTCAGCAGATGTTTTAAAAAATTCCCTTGCAGGATTTATTCTGTCTTTTGTAAAAGCAGTATGCAAAGCATTTTCAACAACCTTACAATCTTTTACCCTGCAAGCATATTCACAAGTAAATGGTAATGGAACACCTGTAGAATATAATTCATTTAAACGAGCTTCTAATTCATCTCTTTTAGTAATACCTATTTTTATTAAGCCAGGCATAGCTTCATTTGATAAAATATATACAATTCCTTCTTCTGCCATATATAATACCTCTTATTTTGCAGATTTTGTATTATTATCATATCTACAAAGCATTTGTAAATTTTCAATTATTGTTTTTCCACCTTTTGACCAAGGTATAATATGATCTCCTTCCATTTCTTCATATTCAAAATGTTTTTGACAAATAGGACAAATACCATTTTGTTTTTCATAAACTTTACGTTTCATTTTATCATCAAATTCACGTAAACTTAAATGACTTTCTTTTCTATCAAATAAATAATAATAAATTCCTTTATAATTAGTTACTTCTTCATTATCAATTAAATTTTGAATTTCTTCTTCTAATTTTATTGGATCAAAAGATTTCTCATGGTATTGATTATATAAATTTCCCCAATCCAAACCTTTCATTTCTTTACGATAATTAGGAAATAAAGCTTTAATCCAAGCAATTACAGATTGAAAATAAAGCCATAATTCATTTGCATTAGTATCATTTTGGTGTAACCCCATATAATTTTTAATAAGTTTATCATCTTTTCCTACAAACCAACCTAATGCTATTTCTAATAATTCCTGACGAATAGGATTTCCATTTACATATTTATCTGATAACAATTTTGCAGCACAATTAGATTTGGAAAAAATTTTTTTAGCTTCTGCAGTCCATGGACCTGCAAAAACTGCATTTCTAATTTCTTGGTCTGTAAGTTTTTCTCCAGCAATATTAATAGTTTTAAACCAATCTAATTTTTCACTAGGTGTTCCTTCACAAAAATAAACTTGTAATTCATAATTTAAAATTTGTTCTTTTTTATCTTCTGGTAAATTTGTAAAATATTGTAATAAATAAGAATAATCACCATTGACATAACGACAAATAGATATTGTTCTTTGTTGTCCATCTAAAACCTCATATCTACCATCATCACGTACAACCCAATACATTGTATTAAGAGGAAAACCTTTAGTCACAGTATCCATTACAGCTTGTTGTTGATTATCGGAATAACAAAATTCTCTTTGATATGGCGGTCTAATATCTAATTTTCCATCATATCCTACTACACCACCTTCATCATTATCTTCATAGTTTTTAACTAAATCTCTTACTGTTATTGTGTGTAATGTAATTTTCATTTTTTTCTCCTTATTAGAATACGAGCATATAATACTTGAATAAAACCATCTCTATTTTCACAAGTATACCAAGGAAATTTTGGGGGTGGATTATTTTTATATAATATAGTAGGACCATCATTTACTTTATTGCCAGATTGAACAGTACCATCTTCATTATGCTGTATAGCATTTATATATTGAAAAGTTTTATTAATCATTTTTTCACTACGTTCAGGTGCTAATCCAATAATTTCAAATTGTTCAGGATTATATTTATCAAAAAAAGTAATTGGAACTCCTATGTTTTCATAATAATCTTTAGGAATTTCAGAAGTTTTATTTACATTAATTGCATCATAATTATCATATTTAGGATATTCATTAGGTGTATATTCTTTATATAAAATTAATTCCTCATGTCGTTTTTTTATATCTAAATTTGTAAACCATACAACTCCAGAAACTCGAATCATTCCTTCTTTATGATTACCAGCTGTAGCATAATCAATATAATGATTATTAATAAAATGAGCAGCACCACCTTTAAAACCATAACCTAACCACATTTTATTATCTTTTATTAATGGGAAAATTTCTTTATATGTTAAAGCATTTTGATGACCTACAATTATAAAATTTTTATTATATTTAATTAATTGTGCAACATATTCTCTAAATAAAGAAAAAGGTGGATTAGTAACAACAATATCAGCTTCTTTTAATAATTTTATACATTCTTCACTTCTAAAATCACCATCACCTTTAAGTTCTCTAATTTGCATAGTAGAAAAATCTGTAGAAGTTGGATCATTAGGATTACCAGTATATTCAATAAATACAGCTTTTTCAGAATCATTTTGTGAAAATAAATCAACATCTTGATTTTTATAACAAGTAGATATGATTTTTTTTAACCCAAAATTATTAAAATTAAGCGCAAAATATTTAAAAAAATTAGATATACGAGGATCATCACAATTACATAAAATAGTTTTATTTTTAAAATGTTCTTTATAATGACAAAGTTCTCTTTCAATATCTTCTAATTGTGTATAGAATTCATCATTTTTTTGTTTATTTGCATTTGCTAAATTTTTATTTGCCATTTTGATTTTTCCTTTTAATGTTTCTATTATACCATACAATGTAAAATTATGTTTAACAAAAGTAAACAATTTTTAATATAAAAAAAATAAACTTTAATATTAATACTTAAACTTCAGCCATTTAAGAACTTCCTGCTTTATCTACACAAGTAGACATTTATATTAAAACTTAAACCATCTGTTTTGGATTTGCATCCAGTCATCTACACAAGTAGACATTTATATTAAAACTTAAACGCGTCTGGCAGAAATTAATTCATTACATCTACACAAGTAGACATTTATATTAAAACTTAAACTTAGTAGGCTTTTTTTGCTTAATTTTTATCTACACAAGTAGACATTTATATTAAAACTTAAACATCATCATCTGCACGCATCGCAAAATATCTACACAAGTAGACATTTATATTAAAACTTAAACCTGCCTGTTCTTCTGCAGTTTTTCTCATCTACACAAGTAGACATTTATATGAAAACTTAAACCCTTAGC
>CALAUH010000112.1 GCA_937892225.1 uncultured Treponema sp. | reverse complement strand
GCATTGTGTTAGCATCACGTTCTGCAAGGTAATCGTTTACTGTAACAACGTGAACACCTTTTCCAGAAAGTGAGTTTAAATAAGCAGGGGCTACGGCAACAAGTGTTTTACCTTCACCAGTTTTCATTTCTGTAATTCTACCAGAATGTAATACAATAGAACCCATAATCTGAACATCGAAAGAACGTTCACCTCTAACACGATATGCAGCTTCTCTTACAAGTGCAAATGCTTCTGGTAAGATATCATCTAGTGTTTTTCCATTTTTAAGTTCTTCTTTTTATCTTTTTGTTTCATTTGGAAAATCTTCTGGTTTTAAAGATTTTGCCCATTCTTCTTTTGCATTAACTTTTGCAAGTATTGGTTTAAGAGCTTTTACGTCACGATCATTTTGTGAACCGAAAATTGCAGTAAGTATTTTATCAACAACCATTTTAAAAAATTTCCTATATTAATTGATTATTTTTACGGATTATTATATCCACTTTTAATTAAATTTACTATATTAATATTATAATTGACAAGAAAAAAATGAATATTTAAAATAAAAAAGAGTATTTTTTTCTTATCAGGGATTAATTATGTACAAAAACAAATCTGCTTTATTTTTAGTTTTATTATTAAGTGTAATTTTATCATCATGTGCAAAAACAGGTAAAATTGAATCTATTAATGAAAAAGAACAATTTAAACTTAAATATGGAAATTTTCCTGAACAGTTAAGTATTAAAGATTTAAATAGCATTGGAAATATAAGAATGGGTATTGCAATGCGTGACGGTTTCTTTTATGCAGTTGATGGAAATGCAAAAAAAACAATAGAACTTAATTCTTATGGTGATTTATTGACTTTGTTCTATAATGAAGATTCTGAACTTGCAGATTTATTGGAAAAATCAGAACGCCATATGGATTATTTTACATGGGAAATTTCCTATCCTTTTGTTTTTACCGGGATTGTTGTTGTTGATTCAAAGAAATGTATTTATGCAGCATGTTCAATTCCTGAAAACAGGGAAGAAATTGGAGAAGACGGTGTATTGTACAGTCAGGTTGTAATGCGTTATTCCAGAGATGGAACTTTTGTTGATTATATCGGACAACAGGGACCTGGCGGAACTCCATTTCCACATATAAAAAATATTTATACAACTGAAAAAAATGAATTGGTTGTTGTTTGTAATTCTAATGAAGGATTAATTGTATACTGGTTTACAGCAGATGGATTTTTAAAGAAAATCATTCCATTAAGTCAGAAATATGTTCCTTCGAATATTGAAAAATCAGAAGATGTAAATATTGAAACATACATGACAATTGAAAATGTTGTTCCAGATCCTGTAGATTTTAAATTATTTGTAAAAATTGATTATTATAAAACTACAATTGACGAAGCTTCTAAATCGCAGTCAGGAATTACTTATTTACAGACTTTGCTTTATCCTTTGGATTGTGAAGAAGGATTTTATAGAGAACCGGTTTCTATACCAGCGTATGAAGAATCTGTAGTTGTAGATTACAGTAAATTAACTTATAAAATTCCATATGATTTTCTTGGAGTTACATCAAGCGGATGGAAGTATTTTATTATAAAAACTTCAGATGGATTTAATATTGAAATGGTTCAAAGTGAAAATCAGAAAATATTAAGAAGACAGTTTAAATTAAATCATTCTGAAAATTTATTTTATAATATGAATCTTTCTTCAGATGGAATTATTACTGCTTTATATCTGGATAAAGATGCTGCACGTGTGGTTTGTTATAGAACAGACAGTTTGATTGCAGCTTTAGTAAAGAATTAATTTAATAAGGAAAATATTTTGAAAGAAAATTTTTTCGAAAATCTGGAAGAAACTAGATCTGAAAATGAGCAGAAACTTACTTTTCGTTATAATAGGGAAGAACGTTTAAAAAATGCCCCGGATATTGTAAAACAGTTTTACGATGGAAAGTTTAAGTCAAATAAAGGTTTTGCTGCGATTTTCTCAAATAAAGGAAATCGTTACATGCTTATAACTTTAGTTGTTCTTGTAGCTTTTATCTGGATTTACGAAATATTTTATGGAAAAAATGCAACTGCAGTTATAGATAATATTACTTTTGAAGTTCAGGCATTTTCTTTTGATGAACAGGTTTTTACTACAATTAAGATTGATTCAAAAAAATCAAAAAAAATAGGTAATCCGATTAATATTCAGGCAGATGTTTTTGTAATAAATGCCGATAATCAAATAGTTGATAAAACTGTATTAACTTTTGTGTATAAAGACGGTGAAGAATTTATGCGATATAAAACTTCTGACTTTGAAATTAAAAAGGTAAAGGTTTTATTAAAAGTTAATGACAAAACAAAAGAATTATCGACGGATGTAAAAAGATAATTTTTTATAAGGAGTCCATAATGATGCAGATTTATTTTTTATCAATCATTTTAAATTTAATTACCGGTTTTGTTTTATTTTATACAAGTGAAAAAAATACTAAAATTAAAAATCTTACACTTTTTGAAAATCAGGTATTAATATTAATATTGGGTTGTCTGTCTTTTATAATCGGAATAGTAAAATTGTTCTGTGTCGCAAAAGACGGAATAGCAGTGTTTGGTGATTTTATTCCTGCTTTATGTGGAATTGTCGGTGGAGCTGCCTTATTGATTCATTATTATTCAGATAATTCAAATGTAGAATTAAAATTACCTGATTTTTTGAATAAACTTTTGTTTGACTATAGTTTTATTATTGGAATTGTCTGTATGTGTTCAGCAATTTTACATTTCTTTTTCCCAGGAGCATTGTTCTTATAATGAGTAGCTCAATTGCCTGTATTTATTATAAAAATAAAAAAATTTTTATTGCCAAAAGACAGAATGTAGGTCAAATGGGTGGAAAGTGGGAATTTCCGGGCGGTAAAATAGAAGCTGGAGAATCTTTTGAACAAGCAATAAAAAGAGAAATGCAGGAAGAATTTAATGTTCAGGTAAAAGTTTTACAAAAAATAACAAGTTCAACTTTTATTCATAATGAAAAAGAATGTACTTTAGATGCATTCGCTGTAGAATTTGAACATGATGGAATTGAAAAACCTTTTGATTTAACAGAACATTCTGAATATAAATGGGTAAAACCTGAAAGTATAAAACAACTTGATTTTGTTGATTCTGATATGAAACTTTATCCAGAAATATTAAAATATATTAAATCCCTAAAAAAAGAGAAATAAAATGAAAAAAAATGTTTTATCAGTATTAATTATTTTTTTATTACTTCTTACTTCTTGTAAAGCAAAAAAAGCTGAAAGAATTGTTTTTGATAATTCAGAACCATTAGCTTTAAGTCCAGATATTTCATGGGCATTAATTACAGATCCTTATGCAGCTTTTAAAAAAGAGATGTCCTGGGATTCAGAAGATAATGGACACTGCAGACGCGGAGAAATTTTGCGCGTTTTAGGAAAATCTGTAGATAAACAAAAATATGAGTGGTATAAATTTGAACAAGGATGGTTACCATCAAACTGCTTAAGTGTATATTCAAATAAATTAAAAGCCAAAAATGCTGCCAAATCGTTAAAGGAATAAAATGAGTTTAATTATTGCAGAAATAGGAACTTCACACGAAGGTTCTTTTGAAAAAGCAAAACAACTTGTAGATTGTGCAGCAGAAAGTGGTGCAGACGCAATTAAATTTCAATGGGTTTATGCAGATGAAATTCTTCATCCTAAAACTGGTTTTGTAAAACTTCCTACCGGTAATATCCCTCTTTATGAAAGATTCAAACAGCTTGAATGCAGTAAAGATTTTTATTCAAAAATTCAAGATTATGTTCATTCAAAAGGATGTAAATTCTGCTGTAGTCCGTTTGGATTAAAAAGTATGAAAGAATTACTTGAAATTAATCCTGATTATGTAAAAATTGCTTCTCCAGAATTAAATCATTATAAGATGCTTGAATTTTTGCGTGATTACAGAAAATCGCAAGAGAATAAAGTTCCAGTTATACTTTCAAGCGGTGTTTCAAAAATGCAGGATATTGAAAAAGCAATAAAAATCGTTGGTAAAGAAAATGTTAGTCTTTTACATTGCATTACAAGTTATCCGGCACCAGAAAGTGAATATAATTTAAAAGTGATTTCAACGTTAAGAGAAAAATTTGAAATACCCTGTGGAGTAAGTGACCATAGCCTGGATCCGATTCTTGTGCCATCTTTAAGTATTGCATGTGGTGGAACGATTATAGAAAAACACATTACATTAAGCAGAAAAACTTCTGGCCTTGATGATCCAGTCGCTTTAGAAGGCGAACAGTTTGCAACTATGGTGCATGTTGTACATCAAAGCGAAGTAACATTAAAACATTATGGTAAAGAAACAGGTATTCAAAGAATAATCAGCCAGATTTCTGAACAGTTCGGTAAAGAAAAAGTTGATTTGTGTCTTGGAGATGGAGTAAAAAAACTAGCTTTATCAGAAGAACAGAATTATGGAAGGACAAATAGAAGTTTGCATTTTATGTCCGATATGAAAAAAGGGCAGATTGTTCAGGAAAAAGATATTGCAATTTTACGAACAGAAAAAATTCTAACACCAGGAATAAGTCCAGAATTTTATGATACAGTCATCGGTAAAAAATTAAAAAACGATGTAATTTCGGGTGAAGGTGTTCAATGGAGTGATTTAGATGTCTGAATTTGTTTCTTCTTTTATTACAGGCTTTCAAAATGTCGTAAAAAATGATTTAGAATCACGATTAAATGGTTGTAAAATATTAAATGTTTTTGACGGATTAATTCACTATCAATATAATGGCAATTCCAGAGATTTAGAGAAAATCGAATATTTTAATAATACTTTTTTTGTTTTAAAAACATTTAAGGGAAAAAATATTTCTTTTCCTTTTATGGTTAATGCTGTTAGTTCTGAAAAAAAATATTTTTTGATTAATAAAGGAACTTTCAGAGTACGTTTTCAAAATGAAAATCAATTTGCTAAAGTAGATAAAAATATTTCTAAAAAAGCAGAAGAAACTGTATTAAAAAATTCAAAATTACAGATAGACAGACTTTCGCCTTCTACAGAAATCTGGTATTCAATTCGACGGGAAGGTTTTGCTTTCTGCGGCCAGCTTATTTCAAAGCGTGAATTTACAGAAAAGAATTTAAACAAAGGTGAGCTTCGTCCCGAAATAGCATACCTTATTTGCTGTGTTGCTGACTGTAAAAAAGAAGATGTAATAACTGAACCGTTCTGCGGATACGGCTCAATTCCTGTTCAGCTTGCAAAGAAATTTCCTTACACAAAACTTTTTGTCAGCGATATTGATAAAGAAAAAATTGACATGGTAAGTCAGAAAAAACAGCTTCAAAATAATGAAAATATTTTTATCAGCGTATGTGATGCTATGAATCTTACTCATATTCCAGATAATTTTGTTGATAAAGTAATTACCGATCCACCATGGGGATTTTTTGAAGATATTGGTGATATTGGTTTGTTTTATTCAAGAATGTTTGATAGTTTTAAAAGAATACTAAAAAAACAAGGTAAAATGATAATTTTAACTGCAAAAGTAGAAGAGTTTACGCAGACTGCAAAGAATAAAGATGTTGTTATTCAAAACAGCCTGCATACTTTAGTTAATGGTAAAAAAGCAAGTTTGTTTTTATGCTCTTTTGCCCAATAATTATTTTACAATATATGCCGGATAAGAATCAAAACTGTTTAATTCTTCCAAAATTGAACTTGGAATGCCCATTTTAGAAGCAGTTTGTTTATCCTGCATTTTAGAAAAAACACCAATTAATGATTCAACAAAAGTTGATTGATGTTCATATTTGAAAGTTTTTACAGCACAATCTTCAATTCCAATTTCATTTGTTTTAAATTGAGTCATTGAGATAAAAGGTACATTCTTAATCAACAGCTGTTTAGCAAAGCTCTTCACCTGACTCGATTCTCCAGAATAAGATATTACTATTACTAAATCTTCTGGTGTTAATGTATCTAATACCAAATCTATTTCCTTTACCCCATTTATTATTGAAAAACATTTTTTTCCTGATAGAAAAACCCTTTTAAGTTCTTGAGCCACTAAACTTTGAAAAAATCCTGTTCCGTATATAAAAACTCTTTTACTTTCGTAAATCATTTTGCAAATTTTATCATAATTAGTTTTTTGCATTTCATCTATACCATTCCTCAACACATTGCAAACATTTTCAATAATATCTATGTCAGGCTTATTCTCTTTGTTTTCCCACTTTAAGTATACTTTTAATTCGCTATACCCCTTTAAAGATAATTTTTGAGCGAATCTTAAAATAGTAGTTCTTG
>CALAUH010000111.1 GCA_937892225.1 uncultured Treponema sp. | reverse complement strand
AAAAAACTCTTAAGATTTTTGAGAAAAAACAAATAAATACAAAAAACAATTAATAATATTGATATATTAGCCATAAGAATATTTTTTTCCATTGATTCAAAAGCTTCGTTCTTAGCAATTGTTCTTTCAATTGGCGATAAATCTGCAGGTTTACAATCTTTTAACAATCCACCAAAAGAATCATATTTTTGAATTACAAGATTTCCTTCAGAAGCATTTGTTTTTTCATTCCAGTATCTGTAAAAGTTTTCAAGTTCTTCTTCATTTTCATTAACTCTTACAAATTGAGGATATACATCTTTTGTAACAGATTTTAATAATTTTACGGCTTCTACACTTTTTTCTAAATTACCGTTATTTTCTCCATGAATTTTTTTGTATGTTTCATTTGTAAATGAATCCATTGAAATAAGAAAAAGAATTTTCGGCCACTGCCAGGTTCTTTCTTTTGCATTATCTAAAATTTCTTTTAATTTTTCACAAAATTCTTTAGTAACCAATAATCCGTCTGTTTCAATTAAAACTGAAAGTCCATCATAAGAAAGAACTTCTTTTATAAATTTTAATAATTCAGGATGATTAAAACATTCTCCCCATAAAGATAAACCTACAACAGCGTTTTTACTTAATTCAGAAATTTGTTTAATAGCTTTAGAAAAATTTTCAAAAGTCATTAATTCTTTTGAATTTTCTACATCAGAATTATTCTTCTTTTTATATTCAGAAGCATAAGGACATATAATACATTTTCCAGAGCATTTTGATGCAATCTGAAAATTATAATATGAAGGAACAGTTTTTAATATTCCGCATGTTTTTACCGCAAGCTGACATTTTTCATTAACCGAAAGATTTTTATCTTTAGTGATATTAAATAATTCCTGACAGGCTAAAAAATTTTCTTTTTTATCACAAGAAAAATTAAAACGGAATAATCTATAATCATCTTCTGCAATAACTGATTCAACTTCAAAAGAATTTATTTCATTTTTCAAGAAATTATAAATACAGTCTTTTGAAATTTCAGATTTTGCTTCTTCAACCCTGTTTGTTTTAGCCATTTCTGCAAGAATATTTAAGGCACCATTATTAATTATTTCCGGAGAAAATCCATAAGGATATCCGTCTGCATATGTATATTCAGATTTATATTCAAGATGATTATTTAAAATCTCTTTAGTTAAATCTATATCTATAAAAGGAACATCATCAAAAGAAAAAATAACATTATCAGCATTTTCCTTTTTACATTCAAGATTCATATTTTCTAAAAGTTCACCGACATTGTTTCCGCTTGGAACAATTACAGTTTTTTCTGCAATTTTATCTGCCCATTCTAAAACTTTATCACAGGCGCTTTTATTATCAAAAACTTTTTCATTAGAATAATAAGAGTTTTGATTATGTGTTAAAATTACTATAGTTTTCATCATTTTCTTATCGGCATTCCATTGAATAAGTTAAAAGATTTGAATAAAATATTTATATGAATTCTTCGATTTCTGCTAAAGATCAGGTATTTTCCGTTACCCAGATTACTGAATATATAAAAGGTGTTTTAGAAGCGACTTTTAATTTCGTTATGATTGAAGGCGAAATTTCAAACTGGAAACCAACTTCAACCGGACACATTTATTTTACATTAAAAGACAGTAATTCTCAGATAAAAGCTGTAATGTTTAAAGGTTCTGCTTATCATCTTACATTTACACCAAAAGACGGTGATAAAGTAAGATTAACCGGAAACATTTCTGTTTATGCTGCACAAGGTAACTATCAGATAATTGTTACAAAAATGGAAAATGTCGGAAAAGGAAATATTCTTCAGATGCTAGAAGAAAGAAAAAGACGTCTTGCAGCAGAAGGATTATTTGATTCAGATAAAAAGAAAAAGATTCCTGTTTTTCCAAAAACAATCGGAGTTGTTACAAGTCCAAGTGGTGCTGCAATTCGTGATATAATCAACGTTTCAACAAGAAGAAATCCAAATATAAACATCATAGTTTTACCGTCTTTAGTTCAAGGCGAAGGTGCTGATTTAACAATTGCAAAAATGATTGAAATTGCAAATTTTTATTCTCTTTGCGATGTATTAATTATTGGAAGAGGTGGCGGTTCTTTAGAAGATTTACTTCCTTTTAGTGAAGAAACAGTTGTCCGTGCAATTGCTAATTCTAAAATTCCAACAATTTCTGCAGTCGGTCACGAAATAGACTGGGCAATCAGTGATTTTGCAGCAGATTTAAGAGCCCCTACACCATCAGCTGCGGCAGAACTTGCAGTTCCACAAATTTCAGAAATTCGAAATAACATTAATGATTATAAAACGACACTTTATAATCAGATAAATCAAAAAATAGAAAACAAACGTTTACTAATAAAAAGTTTTAATATAGATAATCTTCTTATAAGATTCAGAAATATTCAGCAGCCATTATTAAACAGATTTGAAATTGCAAAAGAAAATCTATATCAAAATTTAATTACAAAAATACAGGATTTAAGAACACAGATAAACAACAATAAAAATATTCTTGAACAGGCAAGTCCTCAAACAATCTTAAACAGAGGCTATTCAATGGTTCAGGATGAAAATGGAAATATAATCAGAAGTTCTAAACAAATAACACAGGGACAAAAAATAACAATAAAACCATCACAAGGAAAAATTACAGCAACTGTAGTTTCAGCAGATTAATAAGGAGTAAAACATGGAAAATTTTGAAGAAAACTTAAAGAAATTAGAAACATTAACATCAGATATTAAAAGACCAGATATAAGTTTAGAAGATGCCTTAAAAGATTTTGAAGAAGGCATTAAACTTGCAAACGGTATGGAAAAAGAATTAGATAAAATTGAAGGAAAAATTCAAATCTTAATGAATGAACCGACTCCTTTAGATAAAAATAATCCTCCACAAATGGATTTATTTTCAACTGATAATGAATTGATTGGAACTAGAAAATGAGTTTAAAAAAACCGATTAAAACCCTTAATGCAGAAGTTGCCCGAAAAATTGCAGCTGGAGAAGTTATTGACAGACCAAATGCCATTGTCCGTGAATTATTAGACAATAGTATTGATTCAGAAGCAACTTCTATTACTGTAGAAATTTCTGGCGGTGGAATTGATAAAATCCGAATTATAGATGACGGATACGGACTTACAAAAGAAGATTTACAAAATTGTGCAAGACCACATGCAACAAGTAAAATTTCTACAGAAACAGATTTAATGAATTTATCTACACTGGGGTTTAGAGGTGAAGCACTTTCTTCAATCGCTGCAGTTTCCAGACTTTCTATAATGAGCGGTAACTGGAAAATGAAAGCAAGTATTACAGAAGATCATATTCTTGAACAAATACCAGAAGTAAAAGGCACAATTGTTCAGTCAGAAGGATTGTTTGAAAATTTTCCAGCAAGAAGACAATTTTTAAAAAGAGCATCAACTGAAGGAATAATGTGCAAAAATACTTTTATAGAAAAAGCAACTGCACGTCCAGATATTGCATTTAGATTTATTAGTGATAATGAAATAAAAATTGATTTACCCAAAAATCAGACATTAAAAGAAAGATTTATTAATGCAAATTCATTTACAGAAAGTAAAGATTTATTTTTTGAGATTTCTTCCACTGACTATTTTAAAAATGATGATTTTTCTTTTAAAATAATAATCGGTGAACCTGCAATAAGCCGTACAAATAAAAAAGACATTTATATCTATGTAAACGGACGTAAAATTCAAGAATATTCTTTAGTTCAGGCAATTGAATATGGCGGTCAGGGATTTTTTCCAAACGGGACATTTCCAGTAGCTGCTGTTTTTATAACAATAAATCCGAATTTAGTTGATTTTAATATTCATCCTGCAAAAAAAGAAGTTAAATTTTATGATATTTCAGATTTACATCATGCATTAAGTTCTACTGTAAAAAAATTCTTTGAAAATTATACACGTTCTAATTTTTTAGAAGACAAATCTACAGATGAAATCCGTATTGAAAATCCGACATATTCAAATCATATTTCGTATAATAATAAATATAATTATGAAAAACCTATAAATGATTTTAGATCTAAATATTTTGCATCATCTTCCAGTTACAATAAATCTAGTTCTACCCCAACTTTTACAAGTATGACAGAAATTGAACGATTAACAGAACAGGCTTTAAATATTGCAACAGATAGTTCTGAAATTTCAGGTGATGTAAATCCTTCTAAAGATAATATTAGATATATTGGAAATTGTCTTGGAACATTTTTACTGGCAGAAAAAAACAATAATCTATATATTTTTGACCAGCATGCAGCACATGAAAGAATTTTATTTGACAGAATAATGAACTCTCAAAATAAAAGTCAGCCTTTATTAATTCCATATACAATTAAAACTGATTCTAAAACTCAAGATAATCAGTTAGAAAAATTAAAAGACAGATTAACAGAAATAGGTTTTACAACAGAAAAAGTAAGTGACGGTGAATGGAAAATTTCTTCTGTTCCAGACAGATGGACATTAACAGAATATGATTTAAGAACTTTGATTTTTGTAAAACAAGTAGAACCAGAACAGATAATCCGTTCTATTGCTGCAATGACTGCGTGTAAAGCTGCGGTTAAAGATGGATATGTTTTAAACGAAGATGTATCTAGAGATTTAATAGAAAAAGCCTTTGCACTTACAGATCCGCACTGTCCTCATGGAAGACCAATTTATACGGTAATCTCTCGTGAAAGGCTTTTTGAACTTGTAAAACGAACTTAATTTATTTTTCGTTTGCTCCAAGAAGATTCATAACTTCGGATCTTCTATACGAAGGATTTCTATCCTGAACATACTGTAAATATTTTTCAGCACTAGTGTAATCATCTAACTGAATACATACTTTTGCAAGTTCGATATATGCATCCCAGTTTTCTTTATCATATTTTAAAACTTCTGAATACATAGTCTGTGCATTATGGAAATCTTTGTTAGAAGCATATGCTTTTGCAAGATTTTCTCTTACAGTATTATTTTTGGGATCAATTTTCAAAGCGTTCTGGAAGAATCTGATTGCATTTCCATAATCTTCAATCTTTAAGTAAACACTACCAAGATTGTTGTTTGCTTCGAAATTAGATGGTTCATTTTTATAAACCTGTAACAATAAAGTTAAAGCAGAATCAGTATCTGGAGGATTAAGATTCATATACATTACTGCAAGATTAATTTTTGTCTTTAAATGATTTGGATTACAACCCAAAACTTCTTTGTATATTAAAATTGCATCTTCTGTTTTTCCAGTCTGATCCAATACTAATGCATAGTTATAAATTACATTTGCTTTAGAAGTATTATTCTTTACCTGATTTTTATTATCATAAGCTTCTTTTGCATATTTTACAGCTTCTGTAACTTTTCCGGCATCAAACAAAACAGTAGATAAATTATATTTTGTTAAAGTAAGTTCTTCACCAGAATTTAACATTGTTATTGCTCTTCTGTACATTTCTTCTGCATTTTTATAATCCTTTTTCTTATAATATACAGAACCTAATTCCATGGCAGCAGAAGAATTAACACTGTTGATTGTTAATACACTCTTATATGCATCTATTGCACCAGAATAATCATTTCTTGCGGCAAGGATTCTTCCCTGTTCAAGATAAGCTTTTTCATGACGTGGATCAATATCAATTGTTTTTCTAAAAGCAGCAAGAGCAGCATTATCATTTTTAAGCTGTTTTTGTGTAAGACCTAAATTATAACGGCTTGGAGAGAAATCATTCTTTAATTCACAAGATTTTGTAAATGATGTTACAGCTTCATTAAATTTCTTAAGTCTGTACTGGATTTTTCCCAATTCGTAGTAATATAAATATAAATTTGGATCATCAGCTTTTGAACCATTTACAGCAGCCTGCATTTCACTTAACGCTTTATTCAAATCATTTTTATTTAAAGCATCTTTTGCAAGAATAAAATGTGCTGCAGGTTGTTTTGCATTATCCTGTAATGCTTTGTTAGCCATATTTACAGCTTCTTTCATCAAAGTATTTTTATCTTGAGTATTAGAAGTTTTTTCAGAAGTATCATAATAAGCCTGTGCCATTTCAGCTTTCTTATCTGCTGAATAATCTTTTCCAGCTTCTTCCGGAATTAATGTTAAAGCTTTATTAAAATGAGTTATACCACCGTTTGTATTTCCTGCAGATAAATCATTTTTACCTTTCTGAATTTCATCGTTTAATGCATCAATTTTTTTCTTAAGTGCGGCATTTTGTTTTGCTAATTCACTTTCTTCTTCTTTTCTCTTCTGTTCAGCAAGTTTCTGCTGTTCATCATCAGGACTGATAAAATCATCAACATCACTATTATTATAGTTATAGAAATTATTTCCGCCTTTGTTAGAATTATTATTTCCGTTATTGTTACCAGAACTATTTCTATTCTGTTCTTTTAAATCATCAATAATTTTACGATATTCATCTGCCTGCCTGTTCGCCTTATCTAAAGCGTTCGCCATTGCATCTGAAAAAGCTGATGTATCAAATCCAGAATTACCTGAATCTTTTGCTGCATTCTTTGCATCTATTATAAGATTTATTAAATCTCTGACATCAGGATCTTCACCATATTGGTCAATATATGAATCTAACTTATCTAATGCACGATCAAATTCACCTTTATCTGCATAATTCACAGCAGAAGTCATAATATTCTGTTTTAACTGCTGCTGTTGTTCTAATGCCTGAGCTTCTCTTTTTGCTTTTGAATTACCTGCACAACTTCTAATGCCAAGTAAAAGTAAAATAATTATTATTAATCCTAAAATTGCACTTACAATATATGCAATCTTCTTTTTCTGTTCAGGAGTTAATT
>CALAUH010000110.1 GCA_937892225.1 uncultured Treponema sp. | reverse complement strand
ATCCCCATCCTTAAAGATGTTTAATACTTCAGCCCCATTAAAGTCTGTTACTACTTTAACATCTGAAATACCTATATCTATTGTGTATCTAATAATTTTGTTATCTGCATATACATATCTGATATTTATTTTATATGATTCTTCTTTTACGAATTTATTCCACAAAAGTATATAAGGACCTGGGAAATTAAAATCATCTGACAATACATCGTAGTTGGCATCGTTTTCTAATACATATTTAAGATCGCCTGTCAATATAATTTCAACAGGGTCTCCTTTACTAATATGGGTTGTTATATCCAACTCTTTATCATCTACTATAATCTCTTTAGGATTACTTACAGATATTTTACCTGAAGTGATAAACTTTCTCTTATAGTAGATATAATCAATTGCATTAGTAGTTTCTGACCAATATTGTTTAACAGTGATTGGATCGTAATCTCTTAAAGGAATAATGTCTTCCCCAAGTTCTTCTCTCATATCACTTACAGATTTATTATAAATATTATCTTTAAGATATAAAGTTGAACCATTTACTAAAGCGATGTTCAAATCCTTTTCAGTTGCAAGTCTATTTACGAAATAAGATTCTACGCCCTTAGAGTATGATGTTCTTGTAACAGGAACATTGATATCCTTTAATAACAAGAATTCATCTTTTTCAAAAGTTGTTATACCATTACCATCTTTAAGAGTAAGAACATAATCCTTAAACTTTTTATGAGACTCAACTTCTTCTACCTTAATTGTATAAGGTTCCCATTCTTTATTTTTAGATTTTTTTTCTTTTTTCATCTTCTTATTTTTTTCCATTTTTTCTTACCTCCGTCAATCCAACCTGAACATAATTTCTCGTGCCAGAGAAACGAAGTATGCTACACCCTGTGAAATCATTCTGAAGAATAATAACATAATAAAAATAAATACAGCCATTCCAAAAAGAGTAAATATAGTAAAACCTAAAGTTTTACCAAAACTATACTGATGAATCATCATCATGGCCATAAATATAAGTATTCCACACCAGATAAACGAAAGTGTGCTAAAAACACTATAGAATGTTAATTCATCTCTTGTCATAAAATGACTGCATATGATAAGAGGAACTTGAATTAAAACATAAGGTGTTAATGCATAACAGGTTCCCATATAAATCTGTCCAAGTTTACCTTTTCCGTCGAACAAGGTTGTAACACCCCAGTTACATAAACAGAAAATCGCAAGAGGCAGAAGAATAGAAAAAATATGAATAAGAATATTTGTTCTATTCCAGTTTACTTCAAGAACAAGAAAACTTGAAAACTGAAGTTTAAATATATGAGTAAGAACTGTTAAAATTAAAATAGTATTTGCAGCGGCGTATGAGCCTCTTTTAGCATGAACTAAATCCCAGTATCCGTCTGCCGGATGAAAAATTACATGAAATGCATATTTTAATGTACTAAAATAATTTGCCCATGTTTGTTTAGTACCTAATTTCTTAATATTATTTAATATATAACTCATAATGACTCCAGTTCACGTTTAAATCTTTTAATTATTTTAACTATTAATGGAATTATTAATAGAATTACAATAACAATTACAATTTTATACAGATTAGCTTCTATCCATTCTTTACGATAATATTGGAAAGCCTTAGAATACCATCTTCTGTATTTTTTTACCTTAAAGTAATCCATTGCCTTCTTATAATTTTCTTTTCGATATTCAGATTTTCCTAATCCTAAATATGCTAAATCATAATTTCCATTTAAAGATAAAACATTTCCCCACTGTTCTGCAGATTTATCATATTCACCATTGTTAAAATATTCAGTAGCAAGATAAATATAATTTCCATATTCAGTAGGTGTAAGTATTGTCAAAGAAGCATTTACTGCATCAACGACAAATAAATCTTTTCCAACATGATCAATTGCAACAGGAGAACGGAAGTAACCGTCGATATTTCCTTTATTACCAAAAGCAAACAAAAGTTCACCCTGATTATCATAAGCGAAAATACGGCTTCGGCTTTCATCAAGTGCAAGATATACTTCATCTTCCAATACAGTTATATCTGAAAAATGAGAAGGATCTTTTACACCAGCTCCCAGACTCCACTGAAGGTCACCGATTGGTGGTGTATCACCATTCTTAATAAGAATATCCTTTCCCAAAGAATTTAACTTACGAATTGGTTTTGCTTTATCAGAAAGTAAATCCCATTCTTCAAAAGTTTCTGTAACTGCATAAACGAAACCTTCCGGATCAATATAAGCATTTGAATATTCTGTAGGAACGAAATTTTCCATCTGTTCACGCTGAGCTCTGGTAGAAAAATATTTTTTCCAGATATATTGTGCAGTATTATAAATTACTTCTGATGCTCCAAAGAAGCCTGTAAAAGTACCGTCAGATTCATATTTTACAAAACCTTTATTAACGTTTTTTGCAGCAATATATAAACGGCCTACTTCATCAGCTACAACTTTTAAAGGGAAAAATGATTTATCTTTATCATAAAGTTCACTGTCCGGTTGAACAAATGTCATAAGATAATTTAAATCATAATCAAGTTTTACAACACGTCCGTTATTTGTATCTGCAATAAAAATAGTATGATCTTTATTTACAAAAATATCACTTGGATTATTAAATGTTGTAATAACATCCGGATCATCACAAACAAAACTGTCAATAACTCTGTTTAATGTAACAGTTTTATTCTGATTATAAATAAGTTCCAGAATACGATTATTTCCTGAATCAACAAGATAGACGTAATTATCTTTACAGAAAACACTTGAAGGAGTTTTTAACTGTTCATTAAGATTTAAATCTCCAGCGTATAAAACAGAAGAAACTGTATAAACATCTGGTGAACGTTCTAAATCACTCCATTCATCATAAATATAAGTATCGTTCTTTGCATAAAGACCAATACAAATAGTAAATAAACAAATTATCGAAAATAAAACCTTTTTCATATTTACCACCATTAGTCCTTAAGTCCTGAAGTTGCCATAGTTTCCAAAATCTGACTTTGAGAGAAGATAAAGAAGATAATTGGAACAGCCATCATAATAACCTGAACTGCATTACCCTGACCTGTACGTGCAATACCACCTGCCTGAATCTGACTGAGTGCATATCCAAGCATTTTTTTATTTTCTGTATAAATGTACTGAGTCTGAGGATTGTTCCACAAATTCTGAATAGAGAAAATTGAAATTGTAAGCCAAGCTGGTTTTACATTAGGCATAACTAATTTCCAGAAAATTGTAAATTCTCTTGCACCGTCGATTTTTGCAGCTTCGATAATAGACATTGGGAAACCGTCCATAAACTGTTTCATAAGGAATAAACCTAATGAACCACCTATTGCAGGTAAAATCAATGCCCAGTATGTATCGATTATGTTCAATTTACACATAATCAAATAGTTTGGAATACCAGTTACATAGCCTGTAAACATCAAGGCAACTACTGCAAGACTAAAGAAGGCATTTCCACCAGGGAATCTATATTTAGCTAAAACATAAGCTGCCATAGAAGCAATTATTACATGTCCAAAAGTACCAATTACAGTTACAAAAAGTGTATTAAAAATATATCTTGTAAAAGGAACCCAAGATCGGCTTAAAGTAATAAACAAATCTGAAAAGTTATTAAATGTCGGATTTCTCGGGAACAATGTAGGAGGAATTTTTAAAAGTTCATCCAACGGCTTTATCGAACTTGATACTAAGAAAACAAGAGGGAAAAGCATTATTAAAGAGAAAAGTCCTAAGAAAATATAAAGAAGTACATCACCACCAACAGAGCGGTTAGGCTTTCTTCTATGTTTGTAATGATGAATGGACTGATCGCTTGCGTATTTATTTTTTTTACTCATTTTCTACACCTCCCTACTGTCCAACTTTATTTAAAAGTGCGCTGATTATTTTTTTACAGATAATCATTGTAAGGAATAATACGGTTGCAATTGCAGAAGCGTAACCCATTTCAAATCTTTCGAAACCATAGTCAAACAGATGTGTTACTATAGTTCGAACACAATAGTCAGTACTTGGATAACCAAAAAGTGCCTTAGGAACATCACAAACATTGAATGAATTTGTAATAGACATTACAGCTCCGAACAAAAGCATAGGCTTCATATTAGGAAGTGTAATGTACCATAATTCCTGCCATCTGTTTCGAATACCGTCAATATAACCGGCTTCGTATTGTGACTGATCAATACCTTTAAATCCCGCAATAAATGAAAGGAAGCCTGTACCTAAAGACTGCCACAAAATGATTGGAACAAGAACTTTCATTGCATAACGAGGGTCTGTCAAAAATGCAATCGGTGATGTTGTAATACCAATTTTTACAAGCCAGGCATTAAGCCATCCGTACTGGTCATCACTGAATAATGTTTTAAATACAAGATAAGCAGAACCGGCAATAGATGGAATATAAAAAACAAATGTTACAACTGTTCTTATCCATCTAGGAAGTTCATTAATTAACCATGCAAAAATAAATGCCATGATATAACCAATCGGACCTGTAATAAATGCAATATAAAAAGTATTTTTTACAGCTTTCTGGAAAACTTCATCCTGTAAAAACAAGTTGATATAGTTTCTGGCACCAATAAATTCAGCTTTTTCCAAAATATTATAATTTGTAAAACTATAATAAATAGAATTGATAACTGGCAAAACAGAAAATGTTATAAACAAAATAGCATAAGGCAAAAGAAATAAATAACATACTTTATGCAGTTTTATACTTCTGATTGTATCAGAGAACTGTAATTTCTTTTTTGCAAAATATTTATTCATTAAAGTACTCATAAATTAGTCCTCCACCGGCAGATTAAATTCTTGTCGTTTACGTTTTAACTCTTCGTTAATCTTCTTTGTATATTCGATAAGAACTTCTCGTGCATCATCTTTTTCATATACTACTCTACGAATAGCATTTGCAACATGACGAGGTGTAAAATAACTACCAGGAGCTTCCGGAATTCCTCTTGACTGATCAAGTGTATTTTCTAAGATTTCAAGCTGACTTGAATTCCATGCAAGCTGTCTTAAAGCCTGTCTGTTAGCTGTCTGATATCTTGCAGAAGGACCTAAAACTGATTCAAGTTCACGGCCGAATCTAACCTGAGTCTCTGTAGAAACCCACCATTTCATAAATTCCCATGAATCATTTATTCTTTCTTCATCATGATTATCAATCATCATACATCCGACTCCTGCACCAATAGAAGTTCTGTCAATGTATTCATTTCCATCTGCATCAACTTTCTTAACACCAGGAAGATATGCAAAATCCCAAAGTCCTCTGATTTCTGGAGCACCTACAACAATCTGATTATATAAAGCATAGTTGTTAATAAGAATTGGCATTTCTCCAGTTCTGAATCTGGCAAGAGGATCGTAGTTTGGAATAAGTCCGTAACTTACATAGAAATCTGTATAAGTTTCAAATGCATGAATTCCAGCTTCTGAATCTATAGTTGATTTAGTACCTTTTTCGTTATAAATATTTCCACCATTCTGACAAAGCATAGAATAGAAAGTTGTCATATCAGGATTCAAAATTACAGGATATGGAATACCAACATTTAAGTTTTCTCCCTGTAAAGTTGGAAGAGCATTAATTAAATCCTGCCATGTCTGTGGAACTTCTACACCAATCTGATCAAGAATATCCTTTCTATAGAACATTAAATTAAAGCCTTCTGTTTCTGGTAATGCATAAATACCATCGTTATACGAGAATGCTTCATATGCACTTGGAGTAAACTGTTTTAATATTTCATCACAATCAGGGAATCTTCTAAGATTTACGTCTGCATTACGCATAGCATAGTTTACAGGTTTAGAAGCATTAATAGATACAACTACATCAGGACCTTTTCCTGCAGCAACAGCTGTAAGTAAAGCATCTTCCTGAATAAGTTTTACGTTTACACCAATATTTGTTTTTGGAGTAAATGTATCATCAATCATATTTTTAAGAATCTGACTCTGATCACGGGCAGTAACAATCCATACATCAATTACATGTTTCTGACCTTTTTTATAAACATTACCTAAACTTGAAGAATCAGAAAAATATGATGCTACAAATGAACGTATTTCATGGAATGCATTTCTAAAGAAATTAGATTTATCTTTTATGATTTTATCATTTACACTTTGAATTGCAATGTAATCAATATCCAGTTTACTTTCTGTTAATCCCAAAATAGATGAACTTAAACTTGTAATATTATCACGGAACTTTGTAAAAGCCGCAGTGATTTTATCTGGTCGTTTATAAAACTGTTCAAGCTGAATTGCAAGTGTTTCTACAGGTGCAATTTTATCAGATTTCTGACCTGTAATTTTTATATATTCATCAAGAAGTTTATAAAGATATTTTGATTCAAAATTCATAGATTCATATTCTTCCGGAAACACCTTGTGAATATTATAATCACGGAACTGATCTGGCTGTGTACCAGTCAAAACAAGAATATTACGATAAATCTGATTTAATCGATAAATAGAATCCTGAAGTTTATTAATGATTGAACCTGTTTCACCTAAAGTTGCTTCAAGTTTAATCTTATGCTTACCTTTTGATAAATAGATTTTAAAAGGATTTTTATCTTTATCACTTAAAGTAATAATTTCCCAGTCTGATGTATAATAAAATGGAATAGACTGAAGTTCTGCAAAAGGAATATTTCCGTCTATATAAAGAGAACGGAATGAAATAGATCCACGCTGATAGAACTGTCTTGCTTTTACAGAAATTGTATACCATCCGTCTTCAGGAATTTCAGTTTCCCATTCAATCCACTGACCTGTTGTTTTCCATGCATCTCCACCGATGTAGTTCATTATAGAATGTTTTACATCATATGGCTCTGTAGTTGCAGAAGCACGGTCGTATAATTCAAACAAAGACTGATCTGAACGTAAAACAGAATCTTCTCCCTGTATTTTTACAAGTACCTTCTTACTTTGATAATTTTCAGGTTTCGAAGACTGTTTTGCAATATATTGTTCATATGTATCTGTTTTATGTACTGGATTTAAAGTAAGGCGGCTGATTGCAATAGGTTCACTAATAGATTCCATTGTAATTGTGTTTTCGCCTTTTTTAAAATAGAACTGATATGGCTCAACTTCATAGCCTAAATCACTTTTAAAACATACTGTCTGATAATCAAAAACTTCGACTTGAGTTGGACGAATTGCATTACCACGATTATCATAAGTAATTGCAGCACCATCTTTCCACAAACGATAAAAAACAAGATTTTCTGAACCCGAAAAAGGAACTTCACCATTAATCTTTACAGTTTGTTCCATTGAAACACTTCTTGAAGGAATAGCAATATATTCCATCTCAATGTTATAAAATCCTTCTTCAGGAACATCAAAGCGCCACAACACAGAAGAGCGGTCTTCTGCTACAACAACATTTTTACCATAATAGTTTTCTTTTGTGCTAACTTTTAAAGATGATTCATCATAATTAAAAATATCAATCTTAACGCCATAAATGCCGCAGTTTTTATTCCCTGTGTGTATATAGAAATAAATCCCCACTTAAATATTAATGTTTCTGGCGTTCCTGTTACTAAAAATACATTTAGAACTGCAGTAATAAGTATTAATATAAATATTGGCTTTACACCTTTATATATATATTTAAAACTTAATTTTGACAAGAATATCACTGCTCCAAGAAAAATAACTACAAAAATATATCCATAAAACTTATTTA
>CALAUH010000109.1 GCA_937892225.1 uncultured Treponema sp. | reverse complement strand
CACTATTCTTATTCTTTTCTAGGATCTATCTTCTTAACTGCCTCATCAAATCTACCATATGTTCCGCTAGCGGCTTCAATTGCTTCAAGTGGTTCCATACCTTTTTTTATGTTATCCATCATTTTACCAAGATTAACATATTTATAACCAATTATTTCATCATCTATACATGCTACAAATATATAATCTGATTTTCTTTCTATATTATTTTTTGCTTCAATTTCTTGTTTTTTTAATGCTATTTGATTTTT
Organism: uncultured Treponema sp.; assembly: GCA_937892225.1. Classification (GTDB taxonomy): domain Bacteria; phylum Spirochaetota; class Spirochaetia; order Treponematales; family Treponemataceae; genus Treponema_D. The sequence continues at coordinate 3,881 of CALAUH010000109.1, read as the reverse complement.
TATTTCAATATCTTTTATTTTAAATTTATTAATAAAACTTTTGGAGAATTATATGATGATTTTTGTGAAAATAATTATATCCAATAAGTTTTTGTCCTTTATTTGAAATTATTTCATTGGCTTTTTCTATTCCACGCTGTAATCTGGTCAATCAATTTTCTCCTTTATATTCCATTTCTGACAGAAGAAGCAGTAATTCAAAATATCTTCTTTCCGAAGATCCGATTTTTATTGCGTTTTTATTTTTATCTGTTGCACCTTTTAGAAAAACCCGATATGGTTTTCCGCCTTCTCTAAAAACAACTGGTTCATCGCCCTTTTCGCCCATCCCCATGTACATAACGGCATTGTGGTCTTCCAAATCTCTGGCAATTTCATACAGAAAATCAAAAGTAAGGCTGTCTACATGGCAGATTTTATAAACCTGTGACACCACATATTTTTTTGCAGCAGTTTCATAGGAAATATATTTGTTAGTCCACTGAAGCGGATTTGTAACATCTGCTACATTACTCTGCCTTTTTTCCATTGGATGTACATCTTTTACATTTCCTTCTTTATCAAAAATTGTTTCTTCAAACCAGATTCCGTTTGCAGGCTCACCGTTACTGTCTGTATAAAATCGCTGGAGGTGTTTTATTTCGCAGCCAGTTTTTTCAAAATCAACTTCACTATTACTGCTTATAAACTGATTAAAAATTTCTTCATCAGTTCTCATCTCTCCGTTTTCGTTACGATAAACTTTGTCATATCGCTTTTCAGGTATAGCTTTTACCCTTCTTATTTTATTACTTTCCGATTTTTTTCGACCAGAATTAGTTGCGGATTCATATCCAACAATGGCACTTCTTTTTTTCTTATCCTGGATTGCGATTTTCTTCACTTAAAACCTCCTGAAAATTTCTACACATTACCAAAGATTTTCGAAATCAATTTCTGAATCTTCATCAAACAGCTCTGTATCTTCTTCCATAGAAACAACCGTATCTTCATACATACAGCAGGAAGCAATTGGCTCATACACGCTTGCAAAAAGACCATCATCATTTGCAAATAAACAAAACTTACAGTTTTCCTTAAAATTACCTGTCCAAATTTTTGATTTAAGCATTCCTTTTACAATTTCCATCTGATTTTTATCGCCAGAAGTCAATTCATAAGAAGCAATAATCTTTCGCTCCAAATATTTATCAGCATTTTCCAGAAAATCCTTTTTATTTATAACAAACTCGCTTGAACCTAAAGAATGTGTAAATTGATAATCAACACTTTTAGAATTAGAATTCCAATCAATGATTTCGGCAGCATCTTTCACTTCTGTTGAAAAAAACTTTGTACATCCGTTTGTAAGATGAATCATTCCATTTTCATTCAGATACGCTTTTTCACATTCTTCATCGCCATTTTTTGCCACAACTTCTTTATGACCGTAAAGATATTTTCTTGTGAGTTTTTTGATTCTGAATTCAAAACGTTCATTAAAAATAGAAAGTTTTATATAACAGTGCATAATTTTTCAATTCTCCAAATAAGCTACATATTTTTCACCAGAAAATTCCCTTTCAAAATTTTTATTTTTTTTATTTACTGCCCACAATATTTTTGTTTTAAACCCTTTTGGAATATCAGGTTTTGAAACATATCCATCAGTAAAAACAATAGCTCCGTCATATTTATTTTTCCTTTTTTTATCAGAAAGAAAATTAACTACGCATTGAAAATCTGTACCCCCTCTACCAACAACATCCAGTTCAGAAATAAACGTTTTCATTTTGAACATAGTGTTTTCTTTTATTTCAGTATCAGCTTCAACAATATCAATAACAGGTTTGTATTTTTGTTTTATAAAATTCAAATAGTTTACATAGCGTTCCACCCATTCATCACTAATAGAACCGCTCACATCCAGAACGCAAAGAAGAGACACCTTATCTTTTATATACTTTGATCCCAACTGCATAAATCCAAATCTGCGGCTGGGTTTATTCCTTGTACCAATTCTTTTTCCAAGCCCCTGAGCATCTGTCATAAAAACTTTTGCAACTTTAATTTTGTCATGAACTTTCTCCTTCTTTATTATCAGCAAACCTTTAATATTGTTTGTTACATGAGTTGGAAGAATTCCACCCAATTGCTGCATTGCATTTTCATCTTCCAGAAGTTCCTTCATTTCCTGTTGTTTTACCAGTTCCTCAAAAGAATCTCCGTCATTCCAAAGTTCTGTTGCATCTTCGGTTTCTCCGCTTTTGTTTTCATCAGATCCACTTTTTGAAAATATTTTAGATGAATCCCCTTCCTCACTTTCATCGTCTTTTACATTCAAGGCTTTGTAGTAATATTCAAAACTCTGACCTTCCAAAAGTCCGCCAAGATTTTCCTGCAAAATTGCCATATTACTTGCTTTAATTGCAGTTTCCGAATCAAAAGGTTCAGGACGTCTAAAGGTACAATGTCCAAGCATTATTCTTGAAAGTTCCAGAGTTATGCCTTTTTTTATTTCTGCAGGTGTCTTTTCTGTGAGCAAATTTGGATTATATTCGATGCGGCTTTTTCCACTTCGAAACTCGCAACTCATATTTTTGTTTTTATGAATTGGATTTTTACAGACCGCCTTATAAAGGACAGGTGTTGTGTAAAACCAATTTGAAACCATTCGATTTATTATTCTTTCGATTTCTGATTCTGTTTTAGGCATTCATTTCCTGTATATTAAGCGGCAAAATTCTGCTCAATGTACTTACGCATAATCTCAATAGCTTTCGGGCAGTTTTCTTTTATACACTCGTTTGCTTCCGGATATTGATTCTGAGAAAAAACCGATGTTACATAACCAAGTTCTTCATTACGACCGGAATTAGAAACCCATTCAATAAATTCTTCAAAAAGTTCCGCATGCTGTTTCTTTTCAGCTTCTTCACCAGAAAACGGAATTATTGTTGAAAAGATTTTATTAACATAATCCGAAAACTCATTCAAGGAGAAAATCATAATTGAATTAAAAACATCTTTCCCTTTTTCCCAGAAACTGTCTATTCCAAAGTTTTCCTTTTCTGTTTTTTTAGAATGAATGATAAAACTTACAGCAGCATCTTTACCGACAATTCCAGCAACAAGTTTAATATGTTTTTCTTCCAGTTGTGGAACGTTCGTTAAAACATCAGAAACTTTTTTCCAGGCACGGCGGTCAGGTGTCTTAAAGAAATTATTCACGTCATCCTCGCCAGCAGATTCTTTACCGTCAAGCATCAGCTGATTTTCCTTAAGGAATCTGATTACGCGGGAATCCAGTTTGTTTTTATTTGCCCAGTTCATCCAGTCTGTAAACTGTGGATTAAAAAAGTACACATTGAAGCGAGAAACAAGAGCCGGGTCTAATTCTTCAACCTGATACTCTTCACCTGCATTTACAGCAGCAATTATTTGACTTCCTTCTGGTAATTTTTTTCCCGCAAGCTTTCTGTTCAGAGCAAGGTCCATAACTGTCTGCATAAGCTCGGGACGGGCTCGGTTTAATTCATCAAGGAAAAGTACAATCGGTTTATCATCAAGCGGAAACCAATATGGCGGATAATATTCTGTATGGCCAGTGTCATGATTAAAATACGGAAGTCCTATTAAGTCCCCAGGATCTGCCATCTGTCCTAAAAAAAGTGGAATTACTTTCATCCCCTTTTCTTCAAAATATTCAGTAAGAATTTCTGATTTACCAATTCCATGACGGCCGACAAGCAAAATATTCTGACTAGATGGAGTAAGATTAAGTATTTCTTCGAGTTCTGTTGTATTGATTGAATCTATCATAATTTTTCCTCAAAAGAATATAAGACTTTTTTAAATTTTGTCAGATTCTTCTTCAGAATCTTCTTTCTCCACTTCATCAT
>CALAUH010000108.1 GCA_937892225.1 uncultured Treponema sp. | reverse complement strand
ACAAAATCACATTTTTCTTCAATAATTTTATCTTTATTATCACCTGTATTAGCTAAATTCCAAGTTGAATCTGAACACATTATCCATGAAGCATAAGCTTTATTAACACCTTCCAATCTACTTGCAAGGTTTACTGTATCACCAATCATAGTATAATTTAATTTACTGAAGGAATCTGTTTTAGAACCCATAAGACCAACGAAAGCATCTCCCGTATTAATACCAATACGTGTCTGGAATGGATTTAATTGTACAGTCAGTTTATTTCCATCTTTATCTGTAACTTCAACCGGTTCAAAAAGATATTGATGATTTTGATTAAATTCAACTTCACATTTTTTCATTCTGATTGCAGAATCAAGACAATAATATGCCCATTCATTTGGATTATGTAATTGAGCAGGATCTGGTGCACCAAACATAGAAATAATAGCATCACCTTCGTATTTATCAATATTTCCATTGTTTTGAAGGATTTCATTTGACATTGCACCTAAATATTGATTTAACAATTCAATTAATTTATTTGGTCCTTCTTCTCCATAAATCTGATTTATTTTTTCACTGAAAGTTGAGAATTTTTGAATATCAGAGAATAATGCTGTAATTACTTTTTTCTGACCTTCTGTCTTAAAACTTTCAGGATTATTTCTTAATTGTTCAACTGTATCTTTATTTGCAAAAGAAGAAGCAATCTGTGTAATAAATCTTTTTTCTCGGCTTGATGTAATGTATCTGTAAATTGCTCCTGTTAAGAATAAGATAATATTATAGAAAATTACACTTCCAACCATTGGTATATAAACATCGAATGCTACAAAAAGAACTATAAAAAATACAATTAATGCAAATGCAACTGAACCAGAAAGAATGTTTCTAAAAGAGTTTGATTTATTTATAAAGAATAATAAAAGTATTGCACATATAAAAGAAACTATTAATCCCCAGTACCATTTTGCCTGTTTAATAAAAGTTTGTGTTAATAATGTATTTAATAAATTTGTATGAATACAAACATTATAATACTGTTTATTAAATGGAACTGCACCAATATCAGTTGTTGAAGCTGCAACCATACCAATAATACAACATGTATCATTTAATTTTTCATTTAATTGTGAATAAACTTCTTTATAATCAGAATAATCTTTTGTAATGTTTTCGAAAATCTTATTTAAATTAGTTTTAATTTCAATAAATTCAGGATATTGTGATGAAAATTCTTTAAATAAACCTTCATATTTATTCATATAATCACATTGAATGAACTGTTCTACATAATCATAAAAAGTATTATATAAATTAAAATACAAATTATATTCAGCATCAAGAATACCGTCATATGGTTTATTATTTTCATCGTATCCTGTACAACTGTTTAACAATTCATTTTTATATGATATAACCTGATTATAATAATCTAATAATTCATTAATATGATAGTAATATTCAAGAAAATCGTTGTTATATGTAATGTCTCCATATTCATTTAAGACTGTATTAAAATCAGATATTAAATTCTTTTCAATATCATCCAAATGTAAAATTGAAATAACACTTACATATGGTAAACCATCGATTTTATCTTTTTCTACCTTTCTTTCATGCTGCCAGTTAATTAATACAGCACCATGATCATCCAGCGGAATTTTTATATCCTTTCTTTCTTTTTCACCAGGTAATAATGCATTGTGAACAATTAAAGTATTTTTCTTTCTTGTTAATTTATTTGAATCTACCATGTTCAAAAATGGACCAAAAACAAGCTGTGGTAAATATTTACCATCATATTCATAAAATAATTCCATTCTTCGTCGAACACCGTCAGAGTCTACGTTAGAATTAGTAAAACCTGCTCCACATGCTCTTGTCATCATCGTATGTAATGCAGGTGTGAATCCTTTTCCTACTCCAGAATATGATTTTTTAAAATTATAATCATTGTCTTTTAAAATATAATTATTTGCATCATCAATTTCATAATTTAAAAATCTATTTCTAATATAGTTAATATTGTCCTGTGTGATATAATCATAATTTAATTCCTGATTATTAACAGTAAGCCATGTATTTCCAAAGAATTGTGCACATTTAGAAAAATATTCATCATTATCTGTTGCTACGTTTTGATTTACAAAATCATATAATTTTGAATATTCAGGATAAACATAATCATCATAGAATTTGGGGATATCATTTAATGTATACCCTTGATTAACAACAGCCGGTATCTGATTAAATAAATCTTTAATTGTATTTTCTGTTTCAAAAATACGATTATTGATTTTTGTTTCAGCATTTGATGCAACTGATTTTAATGATGGCGAAATGTATTCAATATCGAATACAGCATCTTTTACACCAAGCTGTTTCATTCTTAATAAAGTATTACCAAGAATATCACGAGTCCATGGCCAGTCACCTATTTCGTTAATATCAGCTTCGTCAATTGTTATCATTTTGACTTTGTCTGAAAATTCTGGTTCTTTTTTTAATCTTAAAAGTGAATTGTATAAGCTTAAATCTAATTTTTCAAAAATATTAAATGCACAAAACAATCCGATAAATAATGTTACTACTACAATAAGAATAATATTGATTTTTAATTTAGTCTTCATATAAGAATAAATTATATCAGAAAAAATGATTTTTTGCTATAAATTATCTAATGCTATTTTTGCAGCTTTCTGTTCAGCTTCTTTTTTTGAAAAATCTTTCGCAGGTCCAAATACTTTATCACCTAAATGAACTACAACTGTAAATTCCTGATTGTGATCTGGTCCTGTTTTAGATATTAATTCATAAACCGGTATCTTTTTTGTTAATTTTTGATATTTTTCCTGTAAAACTGATTTATAGTCTTTGCTGCCAATTCCATTAATTAAAACGTTATCTACTGCCGGAATAATAAATTCAAGTACGAATTTTTCTACAGATTTATATCCGCTGTCTAAATAATAAGCACCGATTATTGCTTCCATACAATCTGCTAAAATTGCAGGTTTATTTCTTCCACCAGAAGTTTCTTCACCATGACTTAAAATTAATAATGATGGAATTCCAAATTCAACTGCAACTGGAGCAAGTGCTTTTTCAGATACAACTGCTGATTTTATTTTTGCTAAATCACCTTCTTTATTTTCAAGATTATTATAAGCACAAATACATCTTAAATAATCTGTGTATGTATCTACGGTTGTTCTTAAATCAGGATGATTAAACCTTTCGGGAGCTTTCTTAAAAATACATTTATATTTATCCTGATGATTATATAAAGCTGGTCCTACATGTTCTAAATCAAAAGGAAGAACTGTTGTTGTTTGAGCCATTAACAAAGACTGAGCATTAAAAATTTCAACACCGCAGCCATGTGGTAAACCGCTGTAAGTAAAATATTCACAAGGGATTTTTTCTTTATTTAATTTTTCAAATTCATTTAAACTGTCAACAGCTGCTTCGTAAATTAAAAAAGGATTATCCGCAGTTGCACGAATTACAGTATCTACATTTATTTTTCTGATTAAATCACAATAACGTTTTAAAACATTATTTAAATCTCCTGCGAAACATTCATAATTATTTTTTTCACAAATTGATTTTAATATTGGATAAGACTGTTCATCTGTTGCAACAAAATATCTGTCTGCTGGAACTTTAGACATAGATAACATTGCCCATTCTAAAATAGTTTTATCACCTATTTTTTTTAAGGCTTTTTCTTTAAATCGAGTTGAGGATAATCTGCATTGAATAATAACTGCTCTTTTAGTTTTCATTCTGTAACATTCCAGTTAGATATAAATGATTGTAAATCCTGTTTAAAATTATATTTATTTTTTTCTACCCAGTTTCTTGCACTTTTAAACTGTCTTCTGGCTTCTAAATATCCGCATGAAGATTTAACAAAAAAACGTAAGAAAGAAAAACGACTTATATATGCCTTTTCTATCTTATATTTCGGGAATTCATTTTTTAAATAATATCTTAAGTAATCAAGATTAATAGTTCTGTCTTCTATTGGAATTTCATCTATATATGCAAATTGGAGCATTGTAGTTAATTTAGTTTCTTCGCCCCAAAGCCATGAACGTATAGATAAATCAAGATTCTGCCAGTATGGATTTTTGATTGTATAATCATATCCGCCAAGTTGAATAAACTTTTTTCTGTTGAATAAAGCAATATTATCAAAAGGATAAATCGTTTTTAAACCATCTTTTACTATTGAAGAAGATTCAATTATAAAATGAGATTTTTTTGCAGAAGGTGTAAAATATGATGTAATTCCACTTCTATCTTTATCCAGAAGTCTAGGAATAATACAAAAAATTCCTTCCTGTGTAAGACGTTCTGCAAGATTAGACAGTAAAAAACCAGACGGAATATAAAGACTGTCCCTTATTACAAGTGCATAATCAGAATTAATTTCGCTCATTGCAAGATTAATCATTTCTCCGTCAGTAGCTTCTTCAAGAGGAACAATAAATTTTATATCAGGAAATTTTTTAGAAACATCATCAATTGAAAAATTTTTACTGTCATTTTCTATAGAGACAATCGAACTGAAATTACAGCTTAATAAATTTTCAAAAACATTAAGCTTAAAATGACTTCCACTACTGTTTAATAAAATAACAGAAATATTTAGAGACTTATCTGAATTATTTTGTTTTCCGCCAATAATTGCTCTTTTTATCTGATGTTCATCAAAAGTTATAGGTATAATATTCATCACAATTCCTGCATTTTTCACAATATTTATTTTCTAAATGCTCTTTTACAGCTGCATCCATTTTTTTCCAAACAGTTTCTATTCCGTCGGTAAAAATATTTCCGATTATGTTTTCAAAAACAAATTCTTTACAAAGAGGGACATCTCCGTTGATTAAAACAGACATATCTCTTCTAATATGCCAGCAGACATTT
>CALAUH010000107.1 GCA_937892225.1 uncultured Treponema sp. | reverse complement strand
TTCTGCTGCAAGTGCAATTGTAAAATTTAAAACATATGCTTTTGTCGCACTATAAACTGCAAAATTACCAAGAGGCATAAAACCTGCAAGACTGGCTGTATTTATCATTACAGAATCTTTTTTCATGTATGGAAGCGCAACATAACAAAAACCAGTAAGAGAAGTGCAGTTTAAATCGATCATATCCATTTGTCGTTCATTTGAAGTTTCTACAAATGGACCATATGTCCCAAAACCAGCATTATTTACTATAAGTTTAATTTCAATTCCGCTTTCAACTTTTGTAAGTTTTTCGTTTTCTTTTTTTAATAATTCTTCAAATTGATGAACACCGTTTTTTCCGGTAATATCCATTTGTATTGGTCTGATAATATTGAAATGTTTAGTTTTATTGATTTCATCAGCTAATTCATTTAATTTATCCAGACGACGTGCAATAATCCAGATTTCATCATAATCAGTACTGTTTGAAATTTGTTTGGCAAATTCTTTTCCAATTCCAGAACTTGCTCCTGTAATAATCGCTAAATTTTTCATAAGATAATTATACTGTTTTTATTGCTTTTACAATAGTCCTAAATGTTATATAATTAAGATATGAATACTATAAAAAGAATTTTATTATCACTTCTTGTAATGTTTTTAATCATTTCGTGTACAAGTAAAGCAGAAAAACTACAGACTCAAAAAGAAATTCGAAATCATAAAAATGCAACAGTGATGAATGAATTTCTTAACAAACGAGTAGAGCAGAAAGAAGAAGCTGTAAATAATTATATTAATTCTTTAAGCTTACAGGAAAAAATCTGTCAGATGTTTATAGAAAATCTTGAAGGAAATAAACAGTTTGTTCCTGTAGAAAAAATGTCTTTAGTTGACAGTGATGATAAATCATCTTATATAATTCCTGGCGGTTATATTTATTTTGGTTATAATATTGCAGATGATAGAAAAGAAGTTTTTGAATTTAATAAATCTATTTATGAATATTGTAAGAAGAATAATAAAATACCACCATATCTTGCAGTAGATCAGGAAGGCGGTATTGTAAGTCGTTTACGCAAAATTAATACACCGTTACCATCCTGTAAAGAAATTGCAGAAGGTTCACTGGAAGATTGTAAAAAGATTTATATTAATCAGGCAATTCAGATGAAAGAATTAGGATTTCATATGAATCTTGCTCCTGTTGTAGAAATTATAACTGAAGAAAATAAAGACTTTCTTGATGAAAGAAGTTTTGGTGATAAACAAAAAGTAATATCATATGGAAAAGAATGTGTAAAAGCATATGAATCAAACAGAATTGCAACAGTATTAAAACATTTTCCTGGAAATACAAATACAGATCCTCATTTAGGATTACCAGTAATTTCTCTTTCAAAAGAAGATTTGTTTGAATCATTAGTATCATTTAAAGAAATTCTTAAAGAAAATCCTACAGCAATTTTAATGTCACATGCAATTACCACTTCTAATGATAAGGAACCTGATACACCATCCTGTCTTTCTTCTTACTGGGTAAATGAAATATTGAGAAATCAATATCATTATGAAGGTATTGTTTTTTCTGATGATATTTTTATGGGTGCTTTAAAAGATAATGGTTTTCCACCGGAAGTTGCTGTAGTAAAGGCGATTACTGCCGGTATTGATGTAATAATGATTTCTGAAAAAAGAATTGCTGTTCCGGTAAATTTAATTCTGGAACAGGTAAATAAAAATCCTCAATTAATTAAAAAAATTGATGAGTCTGTAAAAAGAATCATTAATTATAAAATAAAAGCTGGAATTTTAGATATTAATTATCAGAAAGATGGATGTTATAAAATAACTATTTCAAATCAGATTTATAATTAATTTATGAAACAAAAGAAAGATGTTTTACGAGGTGCAGAAGGATTTGATGAATATTATTCTGCATTATACGGAAAAAGATGGCAGAATATTAAAAAAGCATTTTCTGAGCCAAATACAAGTGTTGAATATAAAATGCCTGGTGCCGAAAAATCATATTTTTTAGATAGTGCTTCTATTTTAGCAGCTTTAGCGTTACCTTTGGAAAATGCAGAAAAAATTCTTGACCTATGTGCAGCTCCTGGTGGAAAATCATTAATACTGGCTTCTAGAATGAATAAAGATGCAGTTTTATTTTCAAACGAACGCTCACCGGAAAGAAAAAAAAGACTTTCTCTTGTTGTAAAAACATGTTTGACAGAGGAACTCCAGGAAAGAATTAAAATCAGCTGTAGTGATGGAGCAGTGTGGTGTACAAAACAATCTGAATGTTATGATTCTATCCTTCTTGATGCTCCATGTTCATCTGAAAGACACGTATATCTTGATCCAAAATATTTAAATGACTGGTCACCTTCCAGAATAAAAACTGTAACAATGGAACAATGGGCTTTATTTTCAAGTGCATATCGACTTTTAGTACCAGGCGGTTATTTAGTTTATTCAACCTGTGCTTTAGCTGATTTAGAAAATGATTTGATGATAGAAAAATTGATTAAGAAATTTAATAAAGATGGTGAATCGTTTGAAATTAAAGATTTAGAATATGATGAAAAACAAATACAATCAGTTGTAAATGTAAAATTACCAGAGGTAGAAAAAACTAAATATGGATACCAGATTTTACCAGATGTTCAAAATGGTGCCGGACCTATTTATTTTTCTATAATTTATAAAAAAAAATCTATAAACTCTTGAAATTTCTAGATTTTTTAGTATCATTTTTATATTGATTATTTGGAAAGGAAAGGGCTATGAAAGAAAATAAACCTGTTCAAAATCAAGATGAAGACAAATTAAAACGTGTTATTGAAATAGAACGTCAATTATTAGAAATCCAGGACGTTGACGTTCTTCTTGAAAGAATTTTGACAGAAACAAGAAAAATTGTAAATGCAGATGCAGGTTCAATTTATATTGTTGAAAGTAATGTTTTAAAAATTAAATATGGTCAGAATGATACACACTTAAAAGAATTACCACCTGGTGTAAAATTACCATATACATATTTTACATTCCCTATTTCTGAATCACAGATTTGTGGTTATGTTGCATTAACCGGTGAACCGTTAAATATTAAAGATTGTTATAAAATCCCTGAAACAAAGCCTTATAAGTTCAATAAAATTACAGATATTACAACTGATTACAGAACAAAATCAATGTACACAATTCCGTTAAAAATGGCTAATGGAAAATTACTTGGTGTTCTTCAGATTATTAATGCAAAAGATGAAAATGAAAATGTTATTTCTTTTGATGAAGATGCTGAATTATTAATAAAACATTTTGCAACAAGTGCAGTTCAGGCATTGGAACATACTTATCTTACAAGTGATATGGTAAGACGTATGTTAAAAATGGCAGAGTTTAGAGATCCAAAAGAAACATATCCTCATGTAGAACGAGTTTCTTCTTTTTCTTTAGAAATTTACGATAGATGGGCTTTTAATCATAATATACCACAGGAAGAAGCTCATAAATATAGAGATGCTTTAAAAATTGCTGCAAAATTTCATGATGTTGGAAAAGTTGGAATTTCAGATGTAATTTTGAAAAAAGAATTTCCTCGTTTTACCGATGAAGAAAGAAATGTCATGAAAGGGCATACTTGTATTGGTGCACAACTTTTTGATCCGCCAGAGAATTTCCTGGATGAAATGTGTCAGGATATTGCTTTACATCATCATGATAGATTTGACGGAAGTTCAGTAGGATATCCTGGAAAAATTAATCTTGCAGATTTCTCAATTAAAGATGGATATAAATTTGATTTTGTTCCTCTTAAAGGTTCAGATATTCCTCTTGCAGCTAGAATTGTTGCTGTTGCAGATGTTTTCGATGCATTAAGTCATAAAAGATGTTATAAAGAATCCTGGACAATTGAAAATTCATTTGCAGAAATACAGAGCAATGCTGGAACGCAGTTTGATCCTGAAGTTGTTTTTGCTTTTATGGAAATTAAAGAACGTATCTGTTCTATTCAAATGGCATTCCCAGATCAAGATTAATTTTTTTTCATAATCTGATGAATTGTTTTATCAAAACAATTGGCGAATAAAGAGAATTTCTTTTTATCATACCCCTCGTTATAATGTTTTACTAATCCTATCTGGGCAAGATTAAAATCAAAATCTCTTTCGCTTAATTTTTCTTTGATATTTTCTTTTGTAAAAACAGTTCCTCGATCATTTATTGTACATATATCTTTTTGAACAAGTCTGTCGGCAAATACAATATCTCTTGTTATTACTAAATCATCTTTCTGGCAATTGTCTAATATATAGTTATCTGCAGAATCTTTTTCTTGAGATGTGATTATCATTTTATAATTTTTATTTTCACAAGGGATTTCTTTGTTTGCAACAAAATAAACTGGAATATTGTTTTGGTTTGCAATTTTTACACAATGATTTCGAACTAAAGTAGGGCAGGAATCTGCGTCAATCCAAATAGAAAAAAAAGCCACTTAAAGAACCTTATTAATTTTTTCAATCATATTTGTTGTATGACTGTCAATTTCTTCTAAGTCTAAATCTTCCTGTTTATTATTTGTTTGAGAACTTTTTAATGCAAGTGATTTAGATTTTTCTTTATAAAGTTCGTCACAAAGCATTA
>CALAUH010000106.1 GCA_937892225.1 uncultured Treponema sp. | reverse complement strand
CAGACAGGTATAAAAAAAGTACAAATGTCTTTATCAATCGGAAATATTAGCATATAGTGGTGGAATACTTATAAAAAACTTAAAAAAGTTACTATTTTGAGGAGTAAAAACAATGAAAAAAATCGGTATTGTTTTAGCTGCATTAATGACTACAGCTATTTTTTTAGGATGCAGCAATTCTAACGGCGGCAGCGAACCACAGAAACTTGGGGATGGAACTTTAAACGATGAATTTATTCTTGATGAATGGACAGATTTTAAAGACCGAAGTGTTTGCCAAGAGCAGCCTCGTCCATTGTGCAAAGGTTTTGGTGATGCTATTTATTATTATGAGCATGATTTTGAATTGGATTATAATGATGAATATTTTTATGGTAAAAATAATAATCTTAGAATAGTACATCATCACGCAGGTCATGAACAAACAACTACAAAATCCGAAACAAATGGTTCTTATTATGATAAAAAAGTCGACGGTGGCATCAATATTAAAGCCGATTCTATTTCTATTGAAACATCAGATGGAAAACCTTTGGTTGGTCATTATATAGCTTTTGTTTATTATACTTCAACTGTTAATGGTAAACTTGAAGCAAAAGAAGGAAACGAAGATCCAATACTTTCTGATACAAACGATAAAGCATGGGTTGAATGTCAACTTTCTGCAGAAGAAGCAACACCTCTTTATCTTGGTGCAAGTGATACTATTACTATTACAAAAATCGAAGTAACTGAACAGCCATATTAATAATACAGACCTAATATGAAAAATCCCCAGAGGCATTAAAAATGTTTCTGGGGATTTTTTTTATTCTTTTGTTATCATCATTCCTAAAGCGACACCTGCAATACAAAGAACCAAACTTAATACTACATAAAGTCCCGCAGTCAAATATGCACCTTTTTGCAAAAGATTAAAAGCTTCTAGAGAAAAAGTTGAAAAAGTTGTAAAACCGCCGCAGAATCCTGTTTTTAGGAAAAGCACGAGTTTTGAAGAAAGATTTTTACGAACAGCAGTTCCCGCAATCACTCCTATTATAAAAGCGCCTAAAAGATTTGTAATAAAAGTCATGAGCGGAAAATCAGCTTTTACAGAAACCAGACTTAATGCATAACGACAGACGGCACCCAAAGCACCACCTAAAGCAACAAATAAAAAGTTCATAAAAACTCCAGTTAATTACTATTATCATATCTTATCATAGTTTTGCAATATAAAATTCAATGAATATTTAAATCATTTAGAAATTTGCGTTCACTAATTTTGAAGTTTATAATAAAAGATGAAAATCATCGACCTAAAACAATACTTTTGCGTCTTTATTATTAGAAGCAGGTTTTAAAGGCAAAATGACAAAAAATGAACTAGTTGATTACAGTGAATATTTACTCGCCGTGGCTTTGAATAAAACTCATCTTTTAGAAGAGGCTGAAGATTTGGTTTCAGAAACTTTAATTAAGGCACTGTGTGTTCTTGAAAAAGGAGAAAAAATCGAAAATCCAAAAGCATACCTTACAACTCTTTTAAATCGTAATTTTATTGATATGCTCCGGAAAAAACATTCCAGACCAACTGTTTATTATGGAGTTTTGCCAGATTTTGAAAGTGAAAAAGATTCTGCTCTTGAACAGATTATCAAAAGTCAGGATGCAGAAAACCTTAGACAGGCAATTGGCACTCTTACCAAAAATTATCGTGAAGTTTTGATAAGGCATTTTGTTCATGGACAAAGTGTAGCTCAAATTGCAAAAGAACTTGCTGTAAATGAAAACACTGTAAAATCAAGATTAAACACTGCACGAATGGATATTAAGGAGAAAATGATTATGGAAAAATTTGAATCACAAAGTTATGAACCAGAAAGACTTCATATCTGGATGAACGGCGGCACAGATGAATTAAATGATGTTGATAATCCGTTTACAGTAAACAAACCGGAAAACATCATTGCACAAAATCTTTTGATTTTAGCTTATGAAAAACCTTTAACAATTCCAGAACTTGCAGCAGCAATCGGAATGCAGGTTCCTTATGTGGAACCAGTTGTAGATTTTCTTATTAAAATAGACATGATGAAAAAAACTGGTGATAAAGTCTATACAAATTTCTTAATTTTTACAGAAGAAGATAAACTTGCAGCCGGTCAAAACGACAAAGCTGTTGCCGAAAAACTTTTTTCACCTTTGTGGAACGATATAAATAAAATGCTCGAAGAAATTCGGGAAAAAGATTTTTATAAAAATTTTAGCAGTGAACAAAAAGAAATCTTCGAACAATACTGCCTTATTTATATTTTGCAGGAAACAGCAGGTAAAACAAACGCCAGAGTTTTTGGAAACAATTATGACATTGTAAAAAACAATATTCACGAAGGATGGTCGGGCTATTGTTATGGCGCAAAAGAAAATCCAAATGATAAAATTGACTGGTCTGGAGAAGGCTATAGATTTTATCAATATAGCGGACGTCTTACAGCTTCCTGTGGACAATTCAAAGGTTATAAAGATCTGTGGATTTCTGCAAATGATTGTATGAACGCAGGACCAACCTTTACAGTTTGTTTTATGGGACCAAAACAAATTCACGAATATGATTTAATCAAATGCTGTTATCTTATAAACGAAGGACAAGAAGAAGAAATTCCAGATTTTTGCTCTGACTTTTTAGAAGATGTTCCTGTTTTAATTCAAAGACGAATTTTACGCGAAGAGGATGGAGAAAACGGCAACAAAAAACTTAAATTAAATATCCCTTTCCTTACAAATAACGATTTTCAGTTCATAATGTCATGGAATGATAAATGCGCTCATCACCTATGCGAAAAATATTTTGATGATTTAAAAGAACTTTTCAATCAGAAAATAAAATGTCCAGAGCAATTAAAAGACATTCCCGAAAGCGAAAAACATTTTTGCTCTGGAAAAATCTTTCCATTTGCAGTGTTCTTTAAATTAAGCTGGAACGGTATTCTTCATGCAGGCCGCGATTTTAATAAAAATCCACTACCCGCAATGATTTTCGCACTTGGAGAAAAGTAATTTTTTTATTTTCAGTATGAATGATATTCAAACAACTTTTATTTCCTCAATCCGCTTGATATAAGTTTAAACTATATTTAGAATATATTATATAAGTACAAATTATAATAACTTTACCAGGAAATAATATGATAACTGATTTAAACTTATTACGTGTTTTTTATACAGTTGCAGAAAACAATAGTATTTCAAAAGCCGCAGATATTCTTCATGTATCACAACCGGCAATTAGTCAGCATATAAAAAATTTAGAATCAGAAGTTGGTTTTGAATTATTTATCCGTTCAAAAAAAGGTGTAAAACTTACAGTTGAATCTAAAATCATTTATAACTACTGTAAGACAATTTTTAATCAGGTAGAAACTCTTAATCAGACATTAGAAGATATAACCTCGCTTGATACAGGCATTTTAAATATTGGCGCGTCGGATACAATCTGTAAATATTATCTTATTGATAAACTAAAAGCGTTCGAAAAACTTTATCCTGGAATCCGTTATCGTGTTACAAACTGTACGACAAGCGAGTCTTTAACTTTACTTAAAAACAAGGATGTAGATATTGCCTTCGTTCACGCCCCTGTTCAAAACAAAGATTTTAAGTTTATAGACTGCCTTACTCTAGAAGATTATTTTGTCTGCTCTTATGATTTTGATGACAGTAAAATCAAATCGCTTTCTGACCTTACAAAATACAGAACTTTGCTTTTAGAAGATTCAAGTCACAGCCGCCAGTTTTTAGACAACAACTTAATGCGCTACGGTGTAAAGCTTAAACCAAAATTCGAACTTGCTTCTTTAGACCTGCTGATTGAATTTGCTAAAAAAAATATGGGAATTATTTGTGTTTCTAAACAATACATTCAGGAAGAACTTAAAAATAAAGAATTAAAAATAATAAAACTGCCAGAAAAACTGGACACACGTTCAATCTCTCTGGCAGTTGATAATGATTATATTTCTAATGCTGCAAAAAAATTTATAGAAATGATTTAATCACTTTATAAATTAATCAAGATTCAATTTCTTTGTAAAAATAAACTGTGTTGCCGCAAAATAAAGTACACTGAATCCGAACATTACAGCTGAATTAATCAAATTAGAATTCATAAAATTACTCATTGTTGTAAATGAATTAAAATTGATTACAAGTGTCTGGCATTTTGTTGTAATAAATATCAAAAGGATTACAACAATAAATTTTACAATGCCTTTCATATTCTTAAACAAAAGTGAAATTGCATTTACTATAAAAATCAATGTGATTATCCAAATCATAGAAACCAGGAAGTTTGCTGCAAAAACACCAAAGGCCTGTCCCATTGTTACATTATTTTTTGCAAGTCCAAGTTGAATTTCAGGTATTGCTTTTGCAAAATATTTAAAGATTCTAGGAATACCGATTTTTATACAGCAAAGCATGCCTGTTAAGAAAATTACAATGTAATTTAAAAGGAACCAGAGAAAATCCATAATAAATCTTCCCCATAAGTGTTCACCCATTGTTACTGGTAACGAAAGATTTAAATAAGATGTAAATAATACTATAAATGTTAATGTATTGGTTCCGTGGTCTAGGGGTATGATACCTCGCTT
>CALAUH010000105.1 GCA_937892225.1 uncultured Treponema sp. | reverse complement strand
TTGAGTGTCCATTTTTGGCTTGGTGGATGGGTATTGACCGTATGGCTCTTATGGCTCTTGGATTGAATGACTTGCGTGAATTATTCTGTGAAGATGTAGAAAAGGTTAGACTTAGAAAAGCTAAATTCTAATGTTAAATTAAGAAATAAATAAAAAAGCAGTAAGTTTAAATTTTAAACCTACTGCTTTTTTTTATTTAGAAATACCGTCTATTGCAAGGTTAATGGTATCTCGTATTTCGAAAAGGTCTTTTTGCTCTAAAACAGATATTCTAAAAATTGCAGATTCAACTAGACCATAAATAAGTTCTACAATTGTATGAACTTTTATATCTTTTTTGAATTGTCCGTTTTTGATACCGCGAATAATCACTGTGCTTAAAAGATGTCGTAATCTGATAATTCGACGATGAATTCGTTTGTTTGGGTCGTCGCCGGTTTTCTTTAGCTGAAGCAAATATGATAAAAGTACGTTGAACATTTTAAGATTCTGTTCGCAGTAATCGATGATAATCATTGTCATTTTTCGTAATGCATCCTGGCAGGAAATTGTTTCATCATCGATAATAGTATTTAAATCAATTTCCATTGCAACTAGAAGTTGTTTAATACTTCCAATAAAAATATCGCGTTTATTATCAAAATAGATATAAAGAGTTGTTCTTGTTATTCCACAACGGTCTGCAATTTTTTGAAAAGTTGCATCTTCGTATCCTTCTGCGGCAAAAACATCAAGGGAGCGTTCCAAAATATCTTTTCTTCGTTTGTCATGTTCAACTACAATTGCCATATTATTTACCTGTTATTAAAAGGTGATTTTCCCTGTTTTTTTAGATTTTTGTTCGGTTGTATTGCTTCTGTTGTAAATATAAAAATTTGTATCAAGATTTCCAGCTTTTAATGCTTTTATATGATTTGCATGATGATCAAAGTTTTTTTCAAAAGTTGTATTTGAAGTAATAACGCCAATATCCCATTCAGGAAAATCTGTCCAAAGACTCTGCATTTTTTGATATAAAGCAGCAGCTTCTTCTTCATCTCCAAGTCGTTCACCGTATGGAGGATTACAAAGTAAAAGCCCGGTATCATAAGGTGCGGCTAAATCTGCAAAATCTGATTGAACAAAATCTGGACGTTCAATATGACTGCTTAAACCAATTGATTTTAATGCACGTCCGGCCATTACGCAGGCATATTCTGCATTTTGTTTTGAACGGGCAACAGCTTTAGAATCAATATCTGAGCCTGTAATACGAACTTCTACATCTGTACGGATTTTTGCAGCTTCTTCCTGTTTGATTTTTGTGGCAGTGTCAGGATTAAAAAAAGGAAGATTTTCAATGGCAAAGCGTCTTCCAAAACCTGGTGCAACATTAAAAGCATAAAGAGTTGCTTCTATAGCGATTGTTCCTGAACCACAAAAAGGATCATGTAATGGAGTTTTTCGTCGCCACATCATTTCCTGTAAAAGAACAGCTGCAGTTGTTTCTCGTAAAGGTGCAATTCCTCCGTCTACACGGTATCCGCGTTTATGAAGTGGCAAGCCAGATAAATCTAATAAAATATATACTTGATTTTCATCAACATAAACACGTACATCACTTTCGTCGCCAGATTCAGGCATAGTTGCCATGTGCCAAACATCTCCACATTTTGAGTAGATTGCTTTATGAACTATTCCCTGAATAGAATGCTCTGAATTTAATTTTGATTTATAAGTGCGAACTTTATCTACAACAACGCGGGAATCTTTTTTGAGAAAATCCTGCCATGGAATTGAATAAGTTCCATCATAAAGGGCATCAAAATCTAATGCATCATATTTAGCTAATTGTAAATAAACTCGGTCTGCTGTTCTTAAACAAAGATTTGCACGGAATAAAGCTTCGTCGTCTCCTATAAAAGAAACGCGTCCTGGCGCATTTGAAACAAGTTTATAGCCTAAATGTTTAATTTCGTTGCCAAGGATTTTTTCAGCTCCTACGGCGCAAAGTGCAACTAAAGTATTCATGAAATTCTCTTTTTTAATTCTAATGTTATTTAGAAGATTTAGTCTTCGTTGTCGGCTGTTGTAGAATAGTCAAAACCATTTGCCTGGCTATTAGCTGTTTGAATAACAATAATATTATCTGAAACAGGATTTTCAGCAGTTCCTTTTATATTTATACGCTGAAGATTAGTCCATTTAATAGATTTTAGAACAGGATCACCTTCTTCAGGAGTTACGAGTTCTCTTGCCTGACCAACAACACCTAAAATTTCTATATCGACATTATAAAATTCTTGTGGAAGTAATGAAAGAAGATTAATACTCTTAGGTGTATCAATATCAAAAACTTTAATAATATCACCTGTTTTAAAAACAATGGCAGTTTTATATAGAGTATCAAAATCTGTTATTTCTGGTTTTGTAACATATGGAGAAGTAAAATCGGTTTCTGTATCACCAACCATAAAAGTTAACTGCTTGCTTGTTTTATCGTATAAGTAGC
>CALAUH010000104.1 GCA_937892225.1 uncultured Treponema sp. | reverse complement strand
TTAGCTCAGCGGTTAGAGCAGAGGACTCATAATCCTTTGGTCCTTGGTTCAAATCTTGGGACCATATATAATTTAGCACTTCGGGATAGGTGCTAAATCCTTATATTACAAGCATTTACGAAATAATCTGACCTTCAGAGTTTTTGAAATGTCAACCAAATATCAACTGGTTGCTAAAAAAACTTTTGGAGGATTAACAATTGGATTATCACATCTTTAAAAAACCCACAAAATCAAAAAACAAAATTGTTCATCGCTGGTATTATTATTTTATTGATCCAGTAACTGGTAAAAAGGTTCAGAAAGTCTGCAGCGGTTGTAAAACACAGGCAGAAGCTTATGCGTATGTTTCAAAGCTGCCATCACTTTTTGAAGAAAAGAAAATCACAATCAAAGATATTGCAGAATTGATGTACATTCCAGGTGGTCCACATCTGGAACGAATGGCAAAACTGGGCAAGATTTACACAAAAGAAACTCTTAATACAAAAAGAGGATTGCTAAAGGTCTTTGTTGAAGAGTTTGGCGAATTGGAATTGAAGGACTTAACAATACCAATGGTTATAGACTTTTTGGCAGACTATAAACGTTCTGGCAGTTGGAAAAACAATTTTCTTACAGTTGTTGGAGAAGTTTATACAGAGGCACCGTTTCATAATCTTCCTTATGTTCCTATTCCACAGTTTCCAAAATTCAAAAGAAACAGTAAAAAGAAAGATATTTTTACAGTAGATGAATTAAATGTTTTCTTTGATGAAAGTTTGTGGATTAATTACAGCAATGAAAAGTATCTTAAGTTTCCTCAGTTTAATGAAGGACACAAGGCTATGTATCTTATGTTCCTGTGCTGTATAAAATGCGGACTTCGAATTGGTGAAGGAATTGGAACTCGCGTTAATCAATTTTTATTTGATGAGAAAGTTTTTGTTGTAGATGGATTTTGGAAACACAATTCACTTATTCGAACTGATTTTAATAAATGTGGTTCAGTTGATGACAAAAAGATTCGTGTAGCACCATTACCAGAGGATTTTGCAATAATCATCAAAAAATATATTCAGGAAAACAATTTAGGACCAGATGATTTTGTATTCCAGCGTTACGGAAAGCCAATCCGAAAATGGCTTGCAGAAGAATGGTTCAGAAATATCCTGGCAAAATCTGGAATAGTAGTTGGAAAAAGAATCCTTACTCCACACTCTTTGCGTTATACATATATTACTCGTATGAGACGAATTGTTGCAGGAGAAACAGTTCAGAAAATTGCCGGCCATGCATCAATCAATATGACAGATTATTATACAAGGGCAGCAATTCCTGAAATGGTAGAAGCTGTACAGCCTGCAGTTGTAGCAGCTAATACGTTGTTTTAGTAGAGAAAGGGGTAAAAATGGTCTATAATAAACGTATGAAATTGTACTCAGCACAGGAATTATATAACAAACTCAAAGAATCAGATGAATGTATCTGGATTGAAGCAAAAGGTGAAGATGATACTGCAGAATCACTTATGGAATCTGTGTGTTCTTTCAGCAATGAGCCTGGTCTTGGTGGTGGTTATATTCTTCTTGGAATTGCTGAAGATAAAAAGTCTAAGGATAATCGATTTTCTATTGAAGGTGTGGCTGATTCTGATAAAAAGCAGCTTGATATTTCAACTCAATGTGCAAGCATGTTTAATATGGCAGTCCGACCTAGAATTGATGTTGAGCAGCTGGACGGAAAAAATGTACTAAAAATCTTTATTCCAGAACTTCCTAATCAACAAAAGCCATTATATTTCAAAAAACATGGATTGCCACAAGGGGCCTGGAGAAGAATTGGCTCAAGTGACCAGCGATGTACAGAGGATGATTTAAGGTCTTTTTATCAGGAAGATTCAAGTTTTGATTCTGGAGAAGTTAAGCGTTCTTCAATTTCTGATGTTGATGGAAAAGCTGTAGGTTATTACAGAGCTCTTAGAGGACGTGTAAATCCAGAAGCAGAAGAATATGACGATGAAGAACTTTTAAAATCTCTTGATTGTTTAACTGAAAATGGGACTTTGACACATGCAGGGCTTCTTATGTTTGGAACTAAACAGGCTCACAGAAAGTTTTGCCCAATGACAAGGATTGATTATATTCGTGTGCATGGAAATGAATGGGTTGAAAATCCAGATGAAAGATATTCAACGATAGAGTTTTCAGGTTCTTATTTGCTTCAACTGGATAAAATTATTGATGCCATCGTTGCAGAGCTTCCGCTTAATTTTTCATTGAAAGAAGGCCAGTTACAGTCAACAACAAAGCCAGATCTTCCTGAACGAGTTTTGCGGGAAGCGATTGTTAATTCAATTATGCATCGTTCATACAGACGAAATCGTCCGACACAGATTATTCGTTATAATAATCGAATTGAAATTATAAATGCTGGATATTCATTAAAAGATCAGGAATCAATTGGAACAGCCGGAAGTGATACTCGTAACTTGAATCTTGCTACAATTTTCCATGAAACAAATCTTGCAGAAACAAAAGGTACTGGAATTAGAACTATCAGAAGACTTCTCTCAGAAAGTAAAATGCCTCTTCCAACTTTTGAATCAAACCGTAAGGAAGATACATTCACAATTCGGTTATTGGTTAAACCATTTTACAATGATGAAGATTTGAACTGGCTCAAACTTTATGAACACTATGCATTTAATAATAACCAGAAAGAAGCCTTAATATTTGCTCGTGAAATAGGTGCTGTTGATACGTTGACTTATTCTCAAATGAATATGGTTACAAGTTCAGTTGCTTTTGAGGAACTTTCAGCAATGAAAACAGCAGGTGTTTTGATTCAAAAAGGTAGAACTGAAGATGTAGCGTATTATGTTTTGAATCAAAACTTCCAAGTAAACCTCCCAAGTGCATATCAAACCTCCCAAGTAAACCTCCCAAGTACAGAACGAACCTCCCAAGTAGAACTTCCTGATGATTTAAAAATGCGAATATCAAAGCTTGGTAAAAAAGTTGATAAAGAAGAATTGGAAGAAATTATATTTGAATTATGTAGAATTACTCCACGTAGTCGAAAAGAATTAGCATTAATTCTTAATAAAAGTGAAGAGTATTTGCGTAAAGAAATTATTCCAAATATGGTTGGTAAGAAAATATATCTTACAAATCCTAAAAGTCCAAATGCTCCTAATCAAACATATAGGACGGAATAAAAGGACAATGAAAAATAATAAAGGCTTGTTGGAATAACCAGCAAGCCTTTGTTGTTTTAAATCCTATTTCTTGGAAGATTGTTCCAGATGCTCCAGTTTCATAAGCATATCTAATAAATTGTTTACAATCGCTTTTTTTTCATCGTTTATATTTACAAGGCCAATAAGAGGGATACGATTATCTACAGCATCTTTATATAAGAGTGGTTCAAAATCGTTTGGAGCGTTGTTTACACCAGTCAAAAGATACTGAAGGTTTGTGGATGCTGCCATTGCTATATATTGGATTGTGTAGAACTGAATGTTACAGCGACCTTTGGACCAATTCAAAAGTTTTTCATAAGAAATTTCTTTTTGAAGATTAAAAACTCCAGAGCCCAAAGCACCTGTTAAATTGTCTTTGATTAATTTTCTTGTTGCTTCTGGTAATCTTAT
>CALAUH010000103.1 GCA_937892225.1 uncultured Treponema sp. | reverse complement strand
TGAAAAGATTGATGTTGATGATAACGGTGTTATTTCTGGATTGTTCTAATCATTGGTTTTATATAAAGCCCGATTAATTTGTAAAAGACCTTGTTGCTTGTTTAGTTTTAGACGAGTTTTTCAAGGTCTTTATCATTTAACAGTTTGTATTCCCCCGGGGACAGGTTTGGGTCGAGCTGTAATTGTCCCATGCTCATTCTTCTTAAGTAAGTGATTTTGTTGTCTACAGCGACAAACATTCTTTTTACCTGATGATATTTCCCTTCGTAAATTGTCAGAAGTGCCGTTGATGGAGATTTCCATTCTATGAATGCAGGTTCGCAACGGAATCCAGGTTCGTTGTCTTCGGGGCCTACTTCTATTCCCTTGTTAAACCTGTCCCCGATGTCTTGTTGATGTTCTGGAGTTTCGGGATGTTCCAGTTCGCAATAATAAGTTTTACTGATATGTGATTTTGGAGAAATCAATCTGTGGGTAAGTTCTCCGTCTGTTGTAAAAAGCAGCAGGCCTTCTGTATCCATATCCAGTCTTCCAACCAGATGAAGTTTGTCTTCCATGTAAGGAGTATGGAAATTTTCATCTAAAAGTTCAAAAACTGTCTGATGTTCGCCATCTTTATTTGCTGAAATTGTGTGTTTTGGCTTGTTCATCATTATATAAATATGGTCATGAAGATCGATTTCTTCTCCGTCGATAGAAATAATATCTTTTTGAGTGTTTATCTGTGTCCCCGGATCAAAAACTTGTTTCCCGTTTACAAGTACTTCACAACTTCTGAGCATTTTTTTAATATCTTTTCTCGAACCAAAGCCTTCGTGTGCTAAGATTTTGTCGATTCGTTCCATAAGAGACTCCTTTTTTACAACGGGGACAGACTTAGTTGTAAAATTTCTGTTTTTTTTACAACGGGGACAGACTTAGTTGTAAAAATTTAAAAATTACTGCCGTTCCAGCCCCAGTTTTTAAAACCGGAATATGTTATATAGATTGCGTCGCCAGGGATTCCGAGAACTTCGTCGAAGATTTGGCAAATTTTAGATGTCATTTTGTCACAGGCATCAGGATTTTCGCTGCCGAAAAGCTGAACAGATACAAATGCACCTTTATCTAACTGTTTGCCAGCAAAATAAAGAGAATAGTTATCTTCAAATCCAAGCATGAGATAGCTTTCTGGTTTTCCAAGAATAGAAATTGCTTTTCCAAATTCAGTTTTTAAAATATCTCGTTTTTCTGGAGAAACTGAAGTGGTAATTTTTGAATTAATCATTGGCATAAAAAACCTCCTAATAATAAATATAATTATATCATGACGCGAATTTTTGTGGTAGAATATAAATACTAAAAACAAATTTTGGAGAAAGAAATGAAAGAAGTTTTTGATTTTATTAAAAAATGCGGTACTTATTACCTTGCAACAGTTGAAAATAATCAGCCAAGAGTAAGACCTTTTGGAACTGTAGATTTATTTGAGGATAAAATATATATACAGACTGGAAAAATAAAGGATGTTTCAAAGCAGTTGGCTGCTAATCCTAAGGCTGAAATATGTTGTTTTGATGGTGCTACAGGAACTTGGCTTAGGGTTGCCGGAGAATTAATCAATGATGACAGAATTGAAGCTAAAAAACATATGCTTAATGCGTATCCAAATTTGCGCGGAATGTATAACGAAAACGATGGAAATACACAGGTTCTTTATTTTAAGAATGCTACAGCAACATTCTCCTGCTTTGGACCTGGTGAACCAAAAGTTGTAAAATTCTAAATTAAATAAATCACTTATTTTGACTGCAGGAATTTCTCTTTATTTTTATGTTCAAAACGTGTGTAAACAATAAAGGAAGCTGCTACAGTCAGAATATCTGCGGTAATCTGGGACCACACAAGTCCCTGCATTCCAACAAAAGCATTCATTATAAAAAGCATTGGAATGTTGAACACAGCCCATCTTAAAACACCAAGAAGTAAAGCAATCTTTCCTTCCCCAAATCCGTTAAAAAGATTCAGATGAAAAAAACTTATAAACATAAGCGGAGTTGCAAGACAGCGCACACGCAGGAATGTTGTGCCGAGTGCAACAGTCTGAACATCATCAATGAAGAAGTTCATAATC
>CALAUH010000102.1 GCA_937892225.1 uncultured Treponema sp. | reverse complement strand
AAAGGAAATGCCCAAACATTTGGTCATCTCCACGTTTTAATGCTAAAAGCCGTCCAACGTTTCGAAGCTAATGGGCGGCTTTATTTTTTACTCTTTCTTATCTTTTAAGTAAGCGAGTATTCCTATAACTGCACAAACTAAAGTTCCTATACATGAAAGAATAGCAACAATAAGTCCTACTATAGTCATAGAAAGCCTCCCGTCAAATTATTTCAGCAGAAGCTGATTGAGTTCGGGAGACACCTGCTCTTATAGGAGAACCGTTAAAAAAAATAGTCCATCGCGACTATTTTTTAGGTTCTTCTTCTAAAAATGCTCACTCGATTTATCGAGTGACTGTTCAGGCATTTCCAATAAGAGTATTATACACTATATTTTGTTTACTGTATATAATTATAGTAGTAGAATGAAAAAATATTATCTTTATAAAACTGAAAATTAAGGCGATGTTTATTTGACGGTAATAAGATGCGTTAGGCAATGGAGGGGCGCGAAGCGCGTTTGGAACGCCCTACACTGTAATTTTTATTTCTCCTTCGTTTTCACCTGTTCTTTTTGCCGTAAGTTTTTGATTTGTAATTTTTTCTAAAAAGGCTTCGTCATGGCTTACGATTAAAAGGCCGCAATTTACTCCGCTTAACGCATTTTCGAGCGCAAGCACACTTGTAATGTCCATGTGATTTGTGGGTTCGTCTAAAATTAAAAGTGAAAGCGGCTGGGTTATGCTCATTGCTATCATCAGTTTGCGAAGTTCGCCGGGACTTACAGATTGTGTGCTGGCGTTTAAATTTTCCGGTTCACTTCCAAGGCGATAAACTGTTGAAAGCACTTCGCCTTTTTTATCTTCTTCAAGTTGATTAAAACGATTGAGGATTTGGGTCTGCTGTTCGGAAGAAATTTCCTGCGGAAGATACATGATTTGATTCTGGCGGCCAGATTTTTGAACCTGTGAAATTATGTGATTTATAAAAAGGGTTTTGCCGGCGCCGTTCTGGCCTGTAAGTGCAATTTTGGAGCTGGCGGTAAGTTCAATGTGCGGAAGGTGGAGTTTGTAGTTTCCGGCTGTAATTTCAGTTTCTTCTATATTAATTGGCTTAAAATAGTCGGCGGTGGCAACTGAAAATCCTTCTTTTCGCTGCAAAGATTTTTTTACTGAATCGCGGGCGGCCTGGGTGCGTTCAATCTGGGAATCAAGGCGTGCTTTTTCGTCACCGGGGCCTCGGTCTTTTCCGGCGAGTCTGTAAACGTCCATCTTAAGTTTTGCATCGTGATCTTTTGGGTCTATGTTCTTTTTGGAAAGTCTGTTTTTTGATTTGGCAATTTCTTCGGCAAGTTTCTGCGATTTTTGTTTTTCGGTGTTTGCCTTACTGTTCAAGCTGTCCCACTGCTGGCGGTTTGAACTTGCTTTTTCCGCACGGATTTCCAGCGCTTTTGTAAGGCCTGCGTTGTAAGTTTCAAAAACGATGCAATCTCTTCCGCCTGCAAACGCTTTTGATTCATTAAAAAGATAAACTGTTTTTGTGCAAAGAGAATCGGCAAAATAGCGGTCGTGACTTACCATAATTCCCATGCCGTCAAAATTTTTGAGCGCTTGTAAAATCAGCTGGACTGTCATTTTATCAAGATGATTTGTTGGTTCGTCCAAAAGCAGCAGCGCCGGTTTTTCTGCAAGGGCACACGCAATTTGAATACGCTTTTTTTCGCCGCCGGAAAGTGTTTCGTAACGCTCAAGCATTTCTTCGGTCACTTTAAGGATTGAAAAAAACTTACGCACATCGTTGTCTGGGCTCCAGAATGATGTGTAAAGATTTTCCGGAATTTCAGAAGTTTCCTGCTGGCAGTACAAAATGTCGCCGTCAAAAGAAATGCCGCCCTGGTCTGGTTCGAGCATGCCTGCAATCAGTTTGAGCAATGTTGATTTTCCGCAGCCGTTACTTCCCGCAATTACTGTCCACGGGTCCTGAAAAATCAGATTAAAATTGTCAAAGAGGTTTGTCTGGCTGTTTTGGTATGTAAATGAAAGTTTGTTGAGTTTTAAGATGTTCATTTTCTGATTTTATTCTACCATGAAAGTTGAAAATTGAAAAATAAAGTATGAGGGTAATTAGAATCTTTAAAATTTTTTAAAATTTATGTATAATGAGTACAGAATATGGAGCAAAAAACAAGTTTTAATGAAAAAAAATTTATTTTAATTACTTCACTTCTTTCTTTTTTAATGGCACTTTTGTATTTTTGGAAAGGAATACAAGAAGGTTTTTTTGTTGGAACATGGGTTATTATAGGATTTAATCTTCTTTATATTCCATATGCCTTTATTTTTAAAAGAAAAGGATTTGCGTATTATTATCTTGTATATGCTGTTGTTCTTATTTTCATAATTGCTTTTTATAAAACTCTTTTATACAACAATTATAGTGTCTTATTTATAATCTTTATTATGTTTCTAATTGAACCAAGAATAAAAGTTCCTGCATTGATTGGATATTTTATTTTTATAAGTATAGCTTTTGCGTTGAATGAAGAGCTTATTTATCATTATTTTATTCATCTTGTACGGGCAATTTGGTTCTTTTATATTTCAACTTTTATAGTAGAACAAAAATATCAGCGTAAAAAATTAATTTTATATGAAGATGAAATTAAAATTCTTTCACAACTTTCTAAAAATCATCTTCAAAAATCAATTGAATTTGAAGGTTATTCTGAATCTACAATTTATCGTCGTCTTAAAGCAGCTATGACTAGAAATAAGATGACAAAAAAAGAACTTCTTGATGAATTTAAGAAGGAATATATAGAAAAACAAGATTTTAAAGAACAATAGTCTCTTTTTAATTCATATTTTAGTATTAATTTTCTCATTTGACTGTTTTTGACGGCTTTTTGATGTGTTCTGTCATTAATAAAGTTGTATTTTTTACTTAAACCGGTTAGCCCGGTAAGGAGTAAAAAGATGGAATTAAAATTTTATTATTGTAAGCATTGTGGAAAAATCATTGCTTTGGTAAAGGATACTTCTGTACCTACTATTTGTTGTGGAGAAATAATGTCTGAATTAATACCATCATCTACAGATGGCAGTTTGGAAAAACATGTTCCTGTTATTAAAATTGACGGTTCTCGTGTTACGGTTTCGGTCGGGTCTCAGGCTCATCCGATGACAGATGAACATTATATAGAATGGATTTTACTGGAAACTTCAAAGGGATTACAGAAAAAAGTTTTAAATCCGGGAGATCTTCCTAAAGCAGATTTTGTTGTAATCACTGGAGAAAAAGTTACGGCAGCGTATGAATTTTGTAATCTTCATAAACTATGGAAAACTGAAAAAATTGGAGAAGCTTAATGAAGATTGCATTTTACGATTCGCATAAATATGAAAAGAAAATTTTTGACGAAGCAAATATCAGTTTTAATTTTGATATCACTTATTATGATTTTCGATTAGACGAAATTACCTGCTACACTGCAAAAGGTTTTGATGTAGTTTGTGTTTTCGTAAATGATGTAATTAATCAAAAGGTAATCGAAACATTGAGTGAGTACAAAATTAAAATGATAGCGCTTCGTTGTTCTGGTTTTAATAATGTTGATTTAAAGACTGCTCATGAGAAAAAAATTACTGTTGTTAGGGTTCCGTCATATTCACCGAATGCTATTGCAGAACATACTATTGGTCTTATGCTTTCTTTATTTAGACGATTGCCACAGGCCTATGTTAGAACAAGAGGTTCAAATTTTTCTCTAGAAGGATTGGTTGGCAGGGAACTCTTTGGTAAAACTGTCGGAATAATTGGAACTGGTCAGATTGGAAAACTTGTTGTAATTATATTAAAAAGTTTTGGTTGTAATATTATGGTTAATGATATTAATCAAGATTTTAAATGGGCAGATAAAAATAGAATTACATATTATCCGTTGAATGAGCTTTTGTCTCAAAGTGATATTATCAGTTTGCATTGTCCGTTAACTGAAAATACCAGGCATCTGATTAATTTTTCGAGTATAAATCATCTTAAAAAGGATTGTATTGTTGTTAATACAAGTCGTGGTGCTTTAATAGATTCTTCTGCATTAATAAGTGCTCTGAAAAATAAAAAAATTGCAGGTGCAGCGCTGGATGTTTATGAAGAAGAAAGCAGTTTTTTCTTTTCCGACTGGTCGAATGAAATTTTAACTGATGATACTCTTGCCCGACTTCTAACTTTTCCGAATGTTATAATCACAAGTCATCAGGCATTTTTGACACAGGAAGCTTTGAGTGGAATTGCACGAACAACTTTGGAAAACATTCAGAATCTTGAAAAAGGAGAAATTATTGAAAATGTGATTTTATAAATTTTATTTTTTGTTATAAAAAAACCGGAACTTATTTCAGTTGTAATAAATCCCGGTTTTTATAATTTATTCTTCTTCTGGCCAGAACAATTCATCTAGTTTTACATCCAAAACTTTACATATTGCAATGCAAAGATTAATTGTAGGATTATAATCACCTTTTTCTATTGCATTTATTGTCTGGCGACTGACGTTTACTGCTTTTGCTAAATCTTCCTGCGATAAATCTTTTAAGGCACGTGCTGCTTTTAGTTTTAAGTTTTTCATTTCGTACCTCTATTCATTATTTTTTTCTTTTTTATTAATAATTGATTTTAATAATAAAGTAATAACAATAGCAAATGGCGGTATGATTACAGAAATCAATATAATAATGTTTTCTAATTTATAACTTATTATTACATAATAAATTTGTCTTACAATAATAACTAACCACACTATACAAAGAATAATCATAATTTTTTTATTTTTTCTTGTAAAAATACTGTCGGTCCAAAATGAAACAACAAGAGAAGTTGTAAAACCTAATAAGATTGAAACCATATAAAATACTTCTATATGAAATGTAAAATTAAAAGTTCTTATAGCACAGAAAAATAAAAAATTAGAAATTAACATTGTTGAAAAACCTGCAGAAAGTGCTTTTCCCTGAAATAAAAGCTGACGTTCATCTGCATCTTCAATATTTTTTTTCTGACTGAAAACAAACAGACATGTGCAAAAAATTGCTATAGCTATATAACCAACAAATGTAATAATAGATTTTGTATTAATCATAATTTTCTCCTATTCATTATTTTTTTCTGCTTTTTTATCAATGATTTTTTTAATTAAAATGAAGATGTAAATTATAATAATCCAGATACCAACTATTAAGTTCATTGAATCAAGAGAAAGTAATCCGTCTTCTGTAATCAAAGGTGTATTTCTTACAAAAGATAAGACAATATTTATTGCTGCAATTGGAAGAACCCACCACATTTTTGTTGATTCACCAACTCTAAAATATGCATCTCTAAAAATTGCATCAACAACAAAAGCAAGACAACCAGCTAGAAGAATAAGCAGCAATAATAAAGGATATTCTGCAAAATGAACATCGAGAGTTTCGAGCAGTGTAAAGAAAAGTGTTACTGCGGCAAAAGTTATTAATCCTGTTTTATAAGATTTTCCTCTTGCAATTATCTGACGTTCGTCATATTCCTTTTGAGCTGATGATTTACAATTCTTTTTAACAATAGCTCTAATGACTAAACAGAAGATTGCTACAGCTAAAATACCACAAATTATACCTAAAACGTATTCAAATGATTTCATATTTTTACCTCTTATATGAAAAAAATATTTTTTGACAAACTGTGCACCTTGCCTGTCAATATGTAAAATATATCTTACATTTATAAATATGTCAAGTATATCTTACAAAATATCAGTTAAATTTTTAAGAATTTGTAAAAATATGAGTTTTTTGTTCTAAAAATTCTTTTTAGTGTGTGTATGTACCAGAAAGCTTTCCGTAAGCTATTACGTTACCAGCGTTTCCGTCTGAATCTTTGTCCAGATCTTTGTAAATTAAGTCTATTGAATTTCCACCGCTGTTGAACATGAATTTTACTTTACCAGGTTCATTTTTCAAGGCGAAAACGTAAACTGTATAAGTGTGAGTACCTTCTGGTGGATAAGGTCCAACGTACTGGAATCCTCTTGGTTTGTCTTTTACAATGCCTTCTTCAAGATTTGTTTTATCTGTAAAAACATCCATGTGAATCCAGGCACCATCTATCATAAATACAGCATATTGTGTTGCGTTATCTACGCTTTTCCAGGTAAGTTCTGGGGAAGTGTTCGAGCCTTTTTCTGTATTAGAGATTTTTGTATCCCAAACGCCTCTGTGTAAATTTTTTGATGTTACTTTGAAAGAAGTTAAATTATCAAAAACGGTTTTTTGTCCTTTAGAACAGCCAGTTAAAAAATTTAAGCTTAAAATTAGAAATAAAGAATAAATTATTTTTGCTTTTTTCATATAATTTCCTTTAATGTAATGATTTGAAATTTTATCATAGTATTGACAATAAATCTATATTCGTTTAGAAATATTTTGCTGCCTAAAATAATTTTATATTATTAGGGAAAAAAATGATAAAAAATAAATTTACATTATTTAATTTAATTTTATTGTGTGCTTTTACTTTAGTTGCTTGTAATAAAAAAACGGTTTCAAATAATTCAGATGAAAAAATTACTATCGTAAGTACAATTTTTCCAGAATATGACTGGATTAAAAACATAACTTCAGGAGTTGATAAAATAGAAAATCTTCTATTAATTAAAAATGGAGTTGATTTGCACAGTTATCAGCCTTCTGTTCAAGATGTAATTCAGATTGTTAATTCAGATTTATTTGTTTATGTTGGCGGTGAATCAGATTCATGGGTAAAAGATTTACTTTCTGCGAATCCTGGTATTTGTGATATAAATCTTCTTTCAATTTTAAAAAATGATGTAAAGGAAGAAGAAGTTGTTGAAGGTATGCAGGTTTTTGAAGAAGAAGAGGAAGAATCTGAAGAAGAAGTTGAATATGATGAACATGTCTGGCTTTCTTTAAAACTTACTAAAAAAATCTGTGTAGAACTTTGTAATAAATTATGTTCTTTGGATTTTGAAAATAAAGATTTATATCAAAAGAATTTGTCTGATTATCTGGCAAAAATTTCAGCTTTAGATACTGAGTTTACAAAATTATTTGAAGATTCTTCTATTAATACAATTCTATTTTGTGATCGTTTTCCATTCCGTTATTTTTGTGATGATTATAATATAGATTATTATGCTGCTTTTTTAGGCTGCTCAGCTGAAACAGAAGCAAGTTTTGAAACAATGGCATTTTTAACAGAAAAAATAAACGAGTTAAATCTTAAGAATGTTTTTGTACTCGAAAAATCTGATAAAAAAATTGCAAATACAGTTATTCAGAATTCAAATAGTAAAAATCAAAAAATATATACTTTGGATTCAGTTCAATCTATAACTTCAAAAGAAATTGAAGAAGGAAAAGATTATCTTTCTATAATGCAGGAAAATTTATTAGTATTTGAACAGATAAAAAATGAAAATTAAAATCATAATAGATAATATTTCAAAGAATGAACTTCTAAAAGAATGGGGACTTTGTATTTATATAGAATATGATGATAAAAAATTTCTATTAGATACTGGGTCTTCAGAGAATTTCGCAATTAATGCAGAAACTTTAAAAATTAATCTTAATCAAATTGATTTTGCTGTTTTATCTCATGCTCATTATGATCATTCTAATGGGATGCAGAAATTTTTTAAGATAAATCAAAAAGCTCCTTTTATTTTACAGAAGAATGCATCAGAAAATTGTTATCATCATCATTTTGGGATTTTTAATAAATATATTGGAATAAAAAAGGGCTGGCTTAAAAAATATTCAGACAGGATTGTATTTGCAGAAAATAAATTTCAAATTCAAAAAGGAGTTTATTTACTTTCACATACAACTAGCGGACTTGAAAAAATCGGTAAAAAAGCACATCTGTATGTAAAAGAAAATGGAAGAATTGTTCCAGATTCATTTAAGCATGAACAGAGTTTGATTTTTGAAACTGAAAAAGGTCTTGTAATTTTTAACAGCTGTTCGCATGGTGGAGCAGATAATATCATCAAAGAAACTATGGCTGCTTTTCCAGATAAAAAAATCTATGGAATAATAGGCGGTTTTCATTTGTTCTGTTTATCTGATGATGATATTATTTCTTTTGCCAATCGAGTTAAAGAGACAAAAATTGAACATATTATAACAGGACATTGTACCGGTCAGCATGCATTTGAAATATTGCAAAGAGAAATTGGTGATAAAGTTCAGCAGATGTATTCTGGAATGGAAATAGAAATTTAATAACTTAAGAAAAATTTTGTTACATCTTTGCAAAAAATGTGATAGAATTCACTTATGAAAAAGTTTGATACAAATAGCAGTTTTCTTTATCTAGTTGCTGCCCTGGTAATTATTTTTGTCTTAGCACAATCTTTTTATTTTTTAATCCGTTCTATAAAAAGAGCTAAAGTAATCAATATGGACATGAAAAATGTCTGGAAAATTATTGGCTCGACAACGCTTTTTACGATTGCACCGGCATTTTCCATTCTTCTTGGTGTTGTGACATTATCACAATTTTTAGGTTTGCCGCTTCCATGGATTCGTTTAAGTGTAATTGGTGCCATTACTTATGAGCTTCCTGCTGCAACTTCTACAGCTAATGCATTGAATCTTTCTCTTTCAGAAATGATTACAGATCCAAAATCATATTCTGCAATTGCATGGGTTATGACTCTCGGTATTTTACCAAGTATTGTTTTAACTCCGATTTTGATTAAGAAAATTCAGAAGGGTGTTGTAAAAATTCAGACAAAAGATGCTAAGTGGGGCGATATTTTTATGACTTCACTTTTTATGGGAATGATTTCTGCTTTTAGTGGAATGGTTTTTAGTCATTTGCGTGAAGGCATTCCTGGTCTTTTACCTGTTTGTGTACTTATTGTTTCAGCATTGATTATGGGAATTTGTGGAATTCTTATAAAAAAAGCAAAAATCAGCTGGCTTGAAAATTATGCAATGCCTTTTTCAATGTTGATATCTATGTGTTTTGCAGCTTTTGCAGCTCCAATGTTTGGTGTTTAAGGAAGTAAAAATGAATTACGAAGAATTTTTAATTGATACACATAAAAAAGGTCAAATCTGGATTTGGAGTGCAGTTTGTGCAGTTCTTTTTGTACCGATTGCTGTTTGTATTTATTATAATGCATGGCCTTCTATTATTGCGGTTTTAAAAGGTTTAATTGGAGTAGCACCAATTTATTGGACTGTCGGTATAATTGAAATCATAACTTTTACACCAATGCTTGGTACTGGCGGAACATATTTAAGTTTTGTTACAGGTAATGTTACTGCCTTAAAAGTTCCAGCTGCTTTAAATGCAATGGAAAGTGCAGGTGTAAAAGCAAATACGGAAGAAGGAGAAATAATTTCAACTATAGCAATTGCAACTGCATCAATTGTTACTACAATCATTATTGCACTTGGAATTATACTTTTTGCACAATTACAGCCAGTTTTAAGTTCTCCAAAATTAAAACCTGCTTTCGATAATATTTTACCATCTCTTTTTGGTGGTCTTGGTGTTGTTTATATCAGTAAAAACTGGAAAGTTGCCGTTGCTCCTGTTTTATTTATGATTATTCTTTTTGTATGTGTTCCTTCTTTAGCAGGTTCTGTAGGCGTTTTAGTTCCAGTCGGAGTTTTAATTGCACTTGGGGCTTCAAGAATAATGTATAAAAAAGGCTGGTTATAAGATGATTTTGAAAGAGACTGAAGAAAAAAAAATAATTTCTGATTTAAGTAAGATGATTCAGTGTAAAACTGTTTCAAATCCAGATGAATCTTTGGTGAACTGGGCAGAATTTACAAAATTTCAGGCTCTTTTAAAAAAATCCTTTCCTAATATTTATAAAAACTGTGATTTTATACAGGTCGGTAAAACAGGTCTTATTCATAAAATTAAAGGAACTTCGGATGTAAAAAATCATGGTAAAGTTTTAATGGCTCATTATGATGTTGTTCCGACTGAAGGACAGACTTGGAATTTTGAGCCGTTTTCCGGTCAGATTTCTAATGGTTATATTCACGGACGAGGAACTTTGGATACAAAAAGTACTTTATGTGCCTGTATGGAAGCCGTTGAATTTTCTTTGAAAAAAGGATGGAAACCTGTTTCAGATTTATATCTTTGTTTTTCTGGTGAAGAAGAAATAAACGGAAATTCCTGCAGTGAAATTGTAGACTGGTTTAATAAAAAAAATATTCAGATTGATTTTGTTTTAGATGAAGGTGGGGCAATTGTAGAAAAAGCTTTTCCTGGTGTAGATAAAAGGTGCGCAATGATTGGAACTGCAGAAAAAGGTTCTGCCAATTTTGATTTAATCATTGAAGGAAAACCGGGACATGCTTCGACTCCTCCAAAAAATTCAGTAGTAGGTCTTGCAAGTAAAGCGGTTTGTAAAATAGAAAAAATGTCTTGTAAAGCAGAATATACAAAACCGGTAAAAGAATTGTTCAAAGTAATGGGACCTAACAATTCAAATAAAGCATTAAAATTTTTATTTACAAATATCTGGCTTACAAAACCTTTAATAAATCTTGCATCCAAGATTCTTGGAGGAGATTTAAATGCACTTTTACATACAACTTGTGCTGTAACAAAAGCAAAAGGCAGTAATGCTTACAATGTTTTACCATCACAAACTGTAATTGGAATGAACTTACGTCTTTTAGGTAGTGATACAGCAGAAAAAGCAAAACACAGAATTGAAAAATGTGCAGAAAAAGCTGTCGGCAAAAAAGCAAAAGTCAAAGTAAATATAGTAAATCAAAGTAATCCTTCTAAAATTTCTGATACAGATTGTACTGAATGGAAAGATTTGTGTTCAGTCGTTCATGAAACCTGGCCGGATATCTTAATCAGCCCATATTTAATGCTCGCATGCAGTGATTCAAGACATTATTGCAGAATTACAGATAAAGTTTACAGATTCAGCGGAATGTTTTTATCAAAAGAAGAACGTGCAATGATTCATGGTGAAAATGAAAGAATAAGCTGTAATACTCTTTTAAAAACCGTTGATTTTTATTTTAATCTTTTAAAAATAATTTAATATAGAAATTGGGTAACAAAAGTTACCTTTAAAAGTAACAAAGGTCACCTCCTTAACATATTGCATTCTGATAAAACTGTGCTTATATTAATGTTAGATTGAATCACTAAGAAAAGGAGGTTTGTTTTTTATGGATAGTATTATTAATGTTTTAGGTAATAATCTTCCATGGCTCTGGATTTCAATTACAATCATTTGTATTGTTATTGAAACTTTTACAATGTCACTTACAACTATTTGGTTTGGTATTAGTGCTTTTGTAATGGTTTTTTTAGCCTTTACACCAATGCCTTTTATTGTTCAGTTGTTCATCTTTGTTGTTATTTCTTTGATTTTGTTAATTTTTACAAGACCTTTGTTAAAGAAAAAAATTAACAAAAAAAAGGTAGCTACTAATTATGAACAGATAATTGGTAAAATTGCAGTAGTTACGAAAGAAATTACTGATATGGAAAAAGGTACTATTAAAATCAATGGTATGGAATGGACAGCTGCTATAAAAGAAGGAGAAAAACTTCCAGAAGGCAGTAAATGTACCATAGAAGAAATTGTAGGCGTTACAGTTTACGTTAAAAAAATATAATTATTTTATAGGAGATATAAAAAATGAATTTTATTGTTGCTGTTATTGCAATCATTATTGTATTTATGATTCTAATCATTTCTAATATTAGAATTGTTCCACAGTCAGATGCTTATGTAATCGAAAGACTTGGCGGGTTCCATAAAACATGGAATGTTGGTTTGCATGTAAAAGTACCTTTTATTGACCGTATTGCAAAAAAGGTTTCTTTAAAGGAAAAGGTTTTTGACTTTCCGCCACAGCCAGTTATTACAAAAGATAACGTTACAATG
>CALAUH010000101.1 GCA_937892225.1 uncultured Treponema sp. | reverse complement strand
TGCTCCGAACAATGTATCACAGCGAGTTGTATATACTGTAAGCTTATTATCAGTTGGTTTTCCATCTTTGTCTGCTACTGTAAATGTAACTTCGGCACCTGTAGATTTTCCAATCCAGTTATGCTGCATAAGTTTTACAGATTCTGGCCAATCCAAAGTATCAAGGTCTCCATCAAGACGGTCTGCATATTCAGTAATTTTCAAAATCCACTGACGGATTGTTTTGTGAGTAACTTCTGCACCACAGCGGTCACATTTTCCGTCTTTAACTTCCTCGTTTGCAAGACCTGTCATACAAGAAGGACACCAGTTGATTGGAGTTTCTGCTTCGTATGCCAATCCTTTTTTGTAGAGCTGGAGGAAAATCCACTGTGTCCATTTATAATATTCAGGTTCACAAGTAGAAACGCAGCGGTCCCAGTCGTAACTAAAACCGAGAGATTTAATCTGCTGTGTAAAGTGTTCAATATTTGCATTTGTTGTTGTTTTTGGATGAGTTCCAGTTTTAATAGCATAGTTTTCTGCTGGAAGACCAAAAGCATCGTATCCCATTGGGTGAAGTACGTTATATCCATTCATACGTAGGTAACGGCAATAAATATCTGTTGCAGTGTAGCCTTCTGGGTGTCCAACGTGTAATCCGGCAGCAGAAGGGTAAGGGAACATGTCCAATACATACATGCGTTTATCTTTTGGGAACTTTTCATCTTCTGTTACTTTGAAAGTTTTGTTTGTGTCCCAAAATTTTTGCCATTTTGGTTCAATTGATTCGAAAGGATATTTTGACATAATTTGTACTCCTAAAATATATTTATGGCAAAAATTTTGCCATATAAGAGCGGCAAGGATGCCGCATTTGTATACTAACTAAAAAAAATTGCTGGTTTATGCAAAGCAGAAACCAGGTAAGCTCGTTTTACAGGAAGTAAAATGAGCGACCTATTTTGGCTCAATTGATTCGAAAGGATATTTTGACATAATTTGTACTCCTAAAATATATTTATGGCAAAAATTTTGCCATATAAGAGCGGCAAGGATGCCGCATTTGTATACTAATAAATATGCAAATATTATAGAATAAAAAGCAAATAGTGAAAAGATGATTAAATTTTGCTAAATGTATATTTTATTGTAAAATAAATGATGTGGGAAAATAATTTTATAAATTGCTGCTTGTTTTTTACCGATAATTAGATTAGAGATATAGTATATGAAAGCTTTTAGTAATTTAAAAAATAGTTTAATTTCCTCAAAAAAAATTTTAGCAGTTTTAACAGTCGCTTTATTTTTTACAATAAATTTATTTGGACAAACATATACATATGTATGGACTGGTGCAACTGGTGATGATAATTCAATGAATAATGATAACTGGGATATTACACCTGCTCTTCCAACTGGTGTTTTTGTTCCAGATGATAATACTGTAACATTAATTATTAATAGATTAGATAATGGTAATCCATATCCTGTTTTTCGTGGGAATGGTGGATATCCGATGAAATTTGTAGAAGTTCAAATAGAAGAAGGAGCTTCTTTTACAATAGATGAAAATTGTGAAATAAGTACCGTTAATGGATTAACAAATAATGGTACTTTTATTTGTAATAAAAACTTTGTAATTGGTGGAACTTTTACAAATAATGGTACATTCAATAATACAGGTTCAATTTCAGATGCAGGTTTATTAGATACAGGAACTGGAAATTATAATAAAGGTATTTTTAATAATAAAGGTATTTTTAATAATACAGGAATTTATAATTGTACAAATGTGTTTAATAATACGGGTACATTTAATAATACAGACACAGTAAATAATACAGGAACATTCTTAAATTCAAGAATATCAAATGATATAACAACTGGTATTTTTAGTAATGAAGAAACAGCAACATTTAATAACAGTGGAACATTTGATGATTATGGTGAATTTGATAATTCTGGTATTTTAGTTATAGATAGTGATTTTAATTTATATGAATTATTAACTAATGAAGAATCAGGCTCAATAACTACATCATCATCAGCTGATTTAAAAATCATTGATTCAGATTCAAATATTCCATATTTTGAAGATAAAGGTGATTTTTCAACTGATATAAAAATTTCGATTATAGAAAATCCGGATCCTTTAATAACTGGAAGAGCTGATGTATGTTTTATTGCAAATCAAAATACGACATATTCAGAAATTTATATTAATCGAAATGATTGTGAAATAAGTATAAATAATAAATTAAAAGCTGCTTTAGTAAAAATAGACAACTGTGACATGCTTTCTTTTTATGATGAAGTACAGACAGATACTTTAATTATTACAGCTGGAAATGATATTGAATTTTATAATGAAACATCAATTTCAAATTTAACTGGTTCTTGTACTAAACTTACTTTTGATGACACTGCAACTATTACAGATTTTGCTATAACAGCATGTACAAATATTGCTTTTAATGGTCCTTCATATTTTACTGATTTTACGGTTGCTACTTGTAATCAAATCCAATTTAAAGATACTGTGCAAAGTACATCAACTTTTAATATAACAAATTCATGTCCTACAATACTTTTTGGCAATGATAGTACTGATATTGTAACTTTTAAAGATTTTAATATTACATCTTGTTCTGCACTTACTTTTAGTTCAGATGTGATTTCTGAAAATTTTAATATTGCATCTTGTAATACAGCAACTTTTAATTCAATTGTAGAAGTAACTGATACTTTTTCTTCATCAGCAGATAATGCAAATTTTAATTTTAATTCATCTGTGACCGCTGATAATTTTTCTTGTTCTGGAACTGATGCTTCTTTTGTAATAAAAGGGGATGGTACATATGGTACTTTATCAATTACAGGAGAAGGTAATACTTTTAAATTTGCTTCAGGAACAACACAGGAAATAACTGGAACATTTACATGTACTGGTACTTTGGCAAATAATAATATTTTGACTAATAATGGTGGTACTGATAAGTGGAATCTGGATGTTGGTAAAAATAATGCTGCTTTTGAATATACAAAAATATCATATGCAAATTCTGTTAATACAATTTATAAGGATTGGAATCCTTTCTATGTTACAGAAGGTGTTTCAGGAAGTACATTAAATATTTTCCAGAAAGCATTTTACTGGTATGGTGCAAGCAGTTCGTTATGGACTGATTCTGGAAACTGGTGTTATGAAGAAAATCAGACATCATTAGGGGCAGCGCCAGATAATAATGGTTCTTCTACTGTAATAATTGTTGATACAAGTTCTTATTATCCGATACTTTCTGCCGCTGTTAATGTAAAATCTTTAACAGTTAATGAAAATACAAAAATAGATTTTGCTGTTTTTAATGTTACTGCAAACACTATTACAAATAATGGTCAGGTAATTCTAGCTGGTTCTCAAGATATTGTTGCTACAATTTCAAATGGAGCTGATTCTATAGTTGAATACACAGGCGGATGTTCTAATGCACCAATGGGAACTAGTTATGCATATTTGATTTTTTCGGATGGTGCAAATACAACTTTAGGAACTTTTAATGCTTCTACTGTAAGCAAAGATTTAAATATTGATAATGGAAATCAAACATTAAAACTTTCAATTTTTACAGTAAATGGAAATATTAATATTGGAACTTCAACAACAAGAGCCGGAAATATTACATTAATTTCTAATGATACATTGAATTTTAATGATGTTTACTGTAATTCACTGGCGGTAACAAGTACTATAGCACTTAATGGAAATATAGATGCAACTGATTCTGTAACTTTTAGTTCAATGTTTACCATTAATACTGATGTAACAGTAGATGCTTCTTTATTTAAAGTTGCTTCATTATCTGGTGGTGATGGTAAATCTTTAAATGTAAATTGTGATTTTACAGCTTCGGGTGTTATTCAAAATATAGCTGATTTGTCTGTAACCGGTATTTTTACTGACAGTTCAAATATTCAAAATATAGCATCACTAACTGTAAATGGTATTACAAATTTTTCAGGAAGCAGTATTAGTACAACTGGATCTCAATCCTATAATGATGTATTTAATTATAGTGGTTCAAATAATACGCTTTCTTTATTAACAAGTGCTTCAACTATTACTACAAATGGATTAGAAAGTACCGGTACCAAAAATTTAAATATTCAGGATTCGAATTTTATTGAAAACGGAACTATATCTGGATTTCAGGATGTAACAATAAATCAGATTTTATCAAATGATTTATCTGTAGAAATTTCTAATGCCACTGGAATTAATAACTGGATATTTACAGGAACAGCAGATAATAATATAAGTTTTATAGCTAATCCTTCTTTAATTATTAATAATTTTACAGTAGATAAAAACGGAACTTTATCATTAGAAAATGATTTTAATCAGTCTTCAGGTTCAACATTTATTGTTACATCAGGTACTGTAAATGTTGGTACTACAATTTTCAAAGCAAGTGAATTGAATGTAGCTTCAGGTGCACAGTTTATTCAAACTGGTGATAATGGAACAAATGAACAAAGTTGTGCCGCTATTACTAATTCTGGAGATATAATCTGGGATAGTGGGGAAAATGGTGGTACGTTATTAATAAAAGGAAATGTTACTGGAGAAAACATTACTTATAATCATAAAAATGTAATATTTGATAATAATATTTCTATCTCTGGAATTTTCTGGGATTTAACAATTAATCCTGGTGTAACATTAACAAACAGTAGAGAAATTGTTGTAAGACGAAATTTAACTGTTGAAGATACTGGTAATTATATTCATTCTGGAAATCCGTTGATTTTAGGTTCAAATAATGCTGCTTATCCTTCTGCTGCTACTGGTAATTTTACAGATGAAAATTCTACTAAATGTAATTTAGGCAACGTAACTGTTCAGGCATCTGGTATAACAAAAACTGCTGTTACAGATTTACAGTTTAATAATCTGACTCTTGCAGCTGGAACAACATTAGAAAGTGATGAATGTTTATATCTTACTGGTAATTTTACAGATACTGGTACTTTACAAGGTGATTACAATCTGACTTTTAATGGAAGTACAACTCAAACAGCGAATGTAAATCCTTCTACAGAATATAAAACAATTACTTTTAAAGGTAATATGGGATTAACTATAAGAGGTAATATTGTTGTAGATAATTTTATTGAAGAATCTGTAAGTGGAGCAATTGATTTTAAAAATTCGGTTGAGGTAAAAAATGATTCTTTGTTTAATACAACTGATACAGTCTTATTTGGTTCTTCAGGAACTGGCAATATAATTAATTTTACAAAAGATCTTGTTCATACTGCGGGTGTTACAATTTTATTTGGAAATTTAACTGCAGATGGTATTTCTTTAGATGTACTTCAGTTACAAAACAGTGTTGAAATCACTTCTGGAAATTCAATTCTTTGTTCAGAAATTTCAGCTTCAACTAATAATGCAACTATAAATGCAGTAAATTCAATTACTTGTGGAGATCTTACTTGTAATGATTTAATTGTAACAGCAGTTACTACAATCTTATCAGGTAATCTTACTTGTAATGATTGCTGGATTCATTCAAATTTTGAAACTGTTACTAATCCTGTTATTATTACAGCAAGAAATATTTCTTTATATGATGATGCAGCTTTTGATACTAATATAACTGTAAAAAATACAGGCCTGTTCTATTTAGAAGACGGTAAGAATATAAGCTTTAATCGTTCATTTACACAGGATATCGACAGTACCGGCGATTTTATGCTTGGTGGTAGTTTTACAGGAAATGAATCTGCTTTAATAAGAAAAGACGTATATATTTTTGGAAATAATGCAGGTAATATTAATTTTGGTGCTGATAAT
Organism: uncultured Treponema sp.; assembly: GCA_937892225.1. Lineage (GTDB taxonomy): Bacteria > Spirochaetota > Spirochaetia > Treponematales > Treponemataceae > Treponema_D. The sequence goes on along the minus strand of CALAUH010000101.1, from coordinate 6,093 downwards.
AATTTGGTTATAGAAAATAATCTGTTTATAGCAGCTGCACAGAATAGAACTGTTAATATTCATCATAATGTAACAGCAAAAAATATTCTTTTATACAGCGGAAAATTAAATGTACAGAATTCACTTGCTTCTACACAGGATATAATCCTTTTAGGACCATCTTATTCTGAAAAGGATACACTTACAACTATAGACGGTGAATATAAATATAATCAGACCCGTTCAAATGGAGCTTCTCCAAATTTAACTTTTGCTGCATATTCAAAATTTCCTCTGCATCACTTAGAAAATGGTTCTACAAATCAAGGCGGAGATTTATTGCCTGGAGTACTTGCTCCAAAGGGCAGTGCAACTTTTGGTAATGCAGCTAATCTTTCTGCAGGTAATAATTTATACATAAACGGTATAACATTAAGCAGTACTACAAACGGACAGACATGGTATATTGATATTCCTCGAAATGATGGAAATGGTTCAACATTTGCAGAAGCTTATTTTACAAATGTAAAAGATTGTACTGTAAGATGTAAAAATAATAATTCGGATGACGGTTCAATCGCTCAAATCCCGGCAGAAGAATGTACAGATAATGGAAATAATAAAAACTGGGATTTTGCAAATTTAGAAATTACAGATGCATATACAGTACGGGATAATGTTTTATATGTTGAGTTTAATAAATCAATTAGAAATATAAATGGTGAATTAATAAATTTATTAAGTGAATTTAAACTAAATGATAATGGAACAGAGAAACCGTATTATAAAGCTTATAAAGATATAGACTGTCAGACAGAAATAGTTTCAGGTCAGAATATAGAAAAAATTGATGGAAAAGTTTTCGTATATTTATATTCATCTATTCCATGGAATACTGATGCGACTGGAACTTCTGCAGGTTCAGCTTCTTCTACAGACAGAAATGGTAATCATAAAAATGTAATTCCATATATTAAGTTATCACGTGCAACAACTGATCATCACTGGTGTATACAGGATAAATTTGGAAAACGCAGTAAGCATTACGTTGATACAAATAAATATACTTTAGTGGGTGATAAAACCGGTCCTGTTTTAGTTTCTGTAAGAACTGGACAGGAAGCACATACTCCATATCCGGGAAGTGCATCTACAAATCCACAGAAAAAATATGATGCCCACAACTTTATTGAATTTAAATATTCAGAACCAGTTGATTTTGATACAGATATTACTAATGGTGCAGAAAATATTCAGGTTCGAGATGATTTTGGAATTATTACTGAAAATGTAAATTCTTCTTATAATGGACCATTAACTTTTGCCGGTTTAGGAACTGTTGAAAATGGAAACGTATATACAAAAACAGCTAATTCTGATGATAAATATGTAAATTCATTATATCGAAAAGATGTTTATTCAATCAGAATTTCTATTGCCGGTTATGTTAATGGAAGTGTAAACAATAAACATAAATGGACTGGTTATATAGAAAAAGCAGTTTTACCATCTGGAAATATTACGCTTCCTGTAAATTCATCACTCAGAACAAACAGTAAAATTAAAGATTCTGCTGGTAATGCTCAGGAATATCTGGCTTATAAACAGGATTTATCGCCTGTTACTGAAAATACACTGTCTGTAAATTCAGGAACATCTGCATCAGATTCAACTTATGGCAAATGGGATATTTATGCTCCGGAAATTGTTAAATATCATTCTCCAGGACACTCGACAGAAGATAGTAACTATGAAGTAAATGCTTTTGGTGCTGCAACAACAGTTGACCATCTTGAAGTACATATCGTAGATAATTATTCAGGCTTCCAGATAGAGGGCTCTTCAGATAAATATACATGGATTTCTTCTTTGGGATGGTGTACAACTCAAGATGGATATTTAACAACAAATGTATTGTCTTTAATATCTGGTGGAGAAGCTGCTGATGTTTGTGGTGGAAGTAGACCTTTTGCTGCAGGTAAGACCGGCGGTGGTATAAGATATTGTACATATTATAATCAGTATGATAAGTTCTCTTATAAAGTTGTAACTGATGGGGTTCCGGGTGCAGAAAAACCATTTACAAATATTACTTTTGGTGCATCTAGAGATATGTACGTTGGTAATACAGCAAATAATAATGAAATTAAAGATGATGTAGACAATCTGTATTTTTCTCTTACAATACAATCAGAAGATATAAGTGCAAACTACGAATTTGCTCAGGAATTTGAATTTTCGTATTGTGGTCAAACTGATGACAGTGTATATAATACTTCATTTATTACAGATTTAGCCGGAAACAGATTAGGAAAAGCGGAATATAAGAGTTCCATAGATAGAACACCTCCAAATTTTGATATTGTTGTAACACCAGTCGGCTCTAACAAAATGTATATTCTTTTTATTAAGGAATTGCGTTTAAATAACAATATTATTTACGAAGGTTCAAATATTCCTGAATCTTTTGAAGAAATTATTCCATATTGTTTTGAAATTGGAAAAATTACAGGTTCATCATGGCAGAATTCCAGTGATTTGCAGATAGATACAAGCGTTCATGCAAAATATCTTAAAAATCAGTCTAACAGTGAATTTACAGGAATTGAATTAACATTGAACAGAAATGTTACATTAGATGATGTAGAAAATCTTTATATCAGATTAAAGAATGCCGGTACTGTAAATGGAAATACTTATGAAGAAAGTTCCAAAGATATTAATACAGGTGTTTTAGGTTCAAAAGTAACATTTATTCAGGATAATCAGAAAAACTATATGCGTATGTATACAGCACATGCAATTTCAGATTTTGCAGTAAATGTTGTTTTACCTGATTATGCATATAACACAGATTATGTCGATGAACAGGGCAACTTGATTCAGGAAGGCTTGTATGAAACAGACAGTTTTGCAGTACACAGCTGGGGTAAAGATCAGGGGAACTTTGGAACATTACGTGCTAATCATCCTATTTTGTTAAATGTTCAGGTTACAGATGGAAATGATAATACAAATATTCCACCTTTAATCAAAATGTATATTTCAAATAAACCTGATTCATACTCAGTTTCAACACAATATAATCTTGATATTGGTGCAAATAAACGAATCTGGTTCCCTGATGCATTTGAAAATATTTCTAAGATTGCAAATACAAATTATTCAGTGCTTAATGGAGTTAGAAATGATGCTGCAGATATTACAAAAGGACTTTATTTTGATATACCGGAAAGCATTTATTCAACATGGAGTGCAGGTAATCAGGTAAGCTTTATCTTTAAGTTAATGAATAGTGAAACAGAAGATATTCAAATCAATTCTGTTCCATATTTGATAGATAAAAATAATTATGATTTATCATCATCTACAAAAAGAAATCTTTTTGCACTAAGATTAGAAAACAGTGATCCAACATCATTTGATTTATGGTCATTTAAGTTAAAAGATATTGCATTACAGCGTGGTGGTGTTTCAATATTAAATAATGTAATAGACCCTACAAATCTTGAGAAAACTGTGCTAAAATTAAATATGCCGACAGAAGGTCGTGTAAATATTATGGTAATGACTCTTGATGGCAGTATCATAACTTATTTGAATAAAGATAATTTGTCTGCAGGAGAACATATTTTTACATGGGACGGACGAAATGGAAAAGGAACTCCAGTTGCAAGGGGAATCTATTTTATCCGAGTCGTTGGTAATGGTATGGACGAAACTCGAAAAGTAATGGTAATAAAGAAATGACATCAGCAAAAAGTATGGACAACAGAAAACAGACTCGTTATGTACAGATTGGACGTGTAGATATTCCAGAATTATGTACAATTTCCGGAATATTAGATGATATAAGTCTGACTGGTATAAAAATGCATTTTCCTTATACGATTTCTTTAGATTTAGAGAATGAATATAAAATCAAAGTTACACTTTCAAATTTTTTAGAAGAAGAACCTTTGCAGTTATTATGCAAACCAGTCTGGGTAAGAGATGATGAAAATGAAACTCAAATTGGATTTCAAAATCTTTATTCACCAGATGAAGTACATTTGAAAAAAATAATTTTGAATTTAAAACATTTAAATGATTTTCCAGAAATAAAATAAGATGAGTACTACAACAAAAAATCTTGATGGAATTGCATTTCTTTCTTTTCCACAGCAAAGTGAACTTTTAAAAAGTGAATTAAAATCTCGTTTCGGTATTTTGGATAAACCGTCAGAAATTTACGGTGATTTACTTTATTTTGAAAATGCAGAAAAGATAAAATCATTTTTAAAAGGCGAATATCCATATTGGGCAAGAACGGTAATGGTATCTCCATTTATTTTGAATTTTGACTCAATAGGTGACGCTGCATCAGCATTAAAACGGATTCAAAGAAACTGGGCTCCATATCAGTTCTGTTGTTTTAGAAGGGCAGAGCTTATTCAGGAAAAACTGCCTTATATTAATTTAAAAGATAAAAAATTCCCGTTTGAAATTCCAGATTCGGAAATTGGTCTTTATACACTTTTAGATGAACATACATTGATTGCATCATCTTTAACTACATCAAATCTTCCTGCAGGTACAATTAGATTTATAGAAGATCATGAAAATCCTCCGAGCAGGGCATATTTGAAAATTCAGGAAAGTCTTTTGTTATCAAGGCATTTTTTAAAAACAAAACTTCCGGAAAGTGGAACAAAATGTTTTGAAGCCGGAGCATGTCCTGGTGGCTGGACTTGGGTTCTTGCGGGGCTTGGTGCAAATGTTTTTGCTGTAGACAGGGCAGAACTAGTTCCACAGTTGATGCAGAATCCTCTTGTAAAATTTGCCGCACACGATGCTTTTACTTATAAACCAGAAGAAATCGGACCTTTTGACTGGGTTTTTAGTGATGTAATCTGTTATCCGGAAAGACTGCTTGAATGGATAAAAAAATGGATTGACAGCAAAATGACTAAAAATATGATTTGTACAATTAAAATGCAGGGCGAAATCAACTGGGAATTAATAAAGGAATTTGCAGCAATTTCAAACAGTAAAATTGTTCACTTGAATTATAATAAACATGAATTAACCTGGATGTGGACATCAAAAGAGTCATAGATTAAAGAGTTGACGATTATTGCCGATAATAAAATATGGCATCAAATAGTTACGAAAAACCAGATTTTTGGTCACAGAAAGCTTTTTCAGAAGGTTATCCTGCACGCTCAGTTTATAAGTTAAAAGAAATTGATGAAAAATTTTCTATGATTAAAAAGAATTATACAGTTCTAGATTTAGGAGCCGCTCCTGGAAGCTGGACAACATTCTTACTTAGAAAACTCGATGGAACTGGTAAAGTAGTTTCTTGTGATTTAAATCCATTATCAAAATCTGTAAAAGGAGATAATCTTCTTTTTATTCAAGGTGATTTGAATGCGCCTGAAATTCGACAGCAGATTAAAGAAAATGGGCCATATGATTTAGTTGTATGTGATGCAGCACCAAAAACTACAGGGAATAAAATTGTTGATACAGCAAGTTCAGAACAACTTGTAGAAATGGCTGTATGGTATGCACAGACAATGTTAAAACAAGGCGGTAATTTTGCGGTTAAAATTTTCCAGAATGGCGACCAGCAAAAGATTCTTAAAACCATGAGAGAGGTCTTTTCTTCTGCAAAAGGATTTAAACCTGAAGCCTGCAGAACAGAATCATTTGAAACTTATCTTATAGGAATAAAAAAAAGATGAAAAAAGACTTTAATAATAAAGTATTACATAGTATAATAAGAAAATTATTGAGTTTTTATAATATGTTATTTAAATCAAAAGTTGGAAAGATTGCAGTAAGTTCATTTATATGCTTTGCATTTGGCTCACTTGCAACTTCAGTTATTATCGCGAGTTATTCTCAATTAAAACAGAATCACGGACAAGGTGGTTTGGAAACAAGTTCAGTTCCTGTTTATTATGATGATAAAGAAGAAATGGAACTTGTTTATGAAGAAAAAAATATAAATTTTAAAGAAATTTCATCAGTATCTGCAATTCTTGAATCAGAAAACAAAACTGATGTAGAAGAAAAGAATCAGACAGAAAAAGTTCAGGTAACAGAACAGGCAGAAGTTAAAAACGA
>CALAUH010000100.1 GCA_937892225.1 uncultured Treponema sp. | reverse complement strand
TACCATAGAAGAAAACTTCCAGGCCTGTAGCGACATTAGAAGAGAGGTTGTTTTACAGTTTGGAAAAGAACCAAAGGTAAATATAGCATATCCACATGTAGTTGTAGTAAAAGAGTAGGACTGGCGGAGAATAATATGATAGATGTTGTGAATGTTTTATTTGAAAACAGAGATGAGAAGTATGCAGCTTTTCAGGAAAAACTTATTCCTGGAATTACTTCGGATAAGATCATAGGTGTCAGGACTCCGATACTTAGAAAAATTGCAAAAGAGATGTATAAGGCGGGCGATTATGAAGGGTTCCTGGATAATATTCCCCATAGATATTTTGATGAAAATCAGCTCAATATGAGAATTAAATTAATAATCAAAAAACTTGAACAATGTCGTACAGACCAGAGACTTATTTTTTCTGCCGGATGTTACGCAATTTCTTCTAAAAAAGATGATATAAATACTGATATTTCACATGCAGGTTTAGCTTTGAACAATACTTCTGCCGTAAATGATAATGTATGCTGGTTTACAGATACTATGCTGGAGCAGCAGGTTTGGGAACGCCGTGTAGAAGATGATATGCAAAAAGCAATTGATAACCATGAATTTGTTGTTTATTTGCAGCCAAAATATTCTACAAAGCAAGAAGAACTTTCTGCCGCAGAAGCACTTGTACGATGGATTCATCCAGAAGCAGGTTTTATTCCTCCAAATAAATTTATTCCAATTTTCGAAAAAAACGGATTTATTACAAAACTTGATGATTACATGCTTACAGAAGTTTGTAAATTACAGGCAAAATGGCAGGAAGAGGGTAAAAAGTTATTCCCAATTTCTGTAAATGTTTCCAGAGCACATTTTACTTATGAATATCTTGCAGAACATATTTGCGCAATTGTAAATGAATATAAAATTCCTCACAGCTGTATTGAACTTGAACTTACAGAAAGCGCCTTCTTTGATGATAAACAGACTCTTTTGAGTACAGTTAATAAACTCAAGCGCATGGATTTTAAGATTTCTATGGACGACTTTGGTGCAGGTTATTCATCGTTAAATTCGCTTAAAGAGCTTCCTCTTGATATTATCAAGCTTGATGCAGAATTCTTCCGTGGTGTTGATGATATTAATCGCGCAAACCTTATTGTTGGTGATACAATCAACCTTGCTAAAAAACTTGGAATGAAAATTGTTGCAGAAGGTATTGAAACCCGAGATCAGGTAGATTTCCTTGCTCAGCAGGATTGTGATTTAATTCAGGGTTATTATTTTGCAAAGCCTCTTCCAATAAATGAGTTTGAAGAAAGAGCTTATTCAGAGAAAAAATAAGATTTATCCGTAAATTCCAAGCAGAATGCCAAAAATAACAATGGCGGCACATAAAATTTTATAGCCAATTTTGGTTTCCTTAAAGAAGATGCGTCCGCCAATTATTGTTACAATACAGCTGCTTTGCTTAATAAGGGTCATTATTGTTATGCGACTCTGGCTCATTCCGTTGGCAATGAATAATGCTTTATCTCCAATAACAAACATAACAGCAAGTGCCCAAACCCAAGGATTTTTAAACACAGACAAAGTGATTTTCTGACGGGTAATTAAAACATAGATGCCATAATAAATTACAAGAAAAAGCATATACCAGAACTGTAATTGTGCGCTGGTAACATCTTTCATAAGGATTTTATCCATAAAGCCAGATATAGCATTCAAAACACAAGAAGCGAATGCCAGAATTATAAAAATAGCTGGAACTTTTTCATTCTGAGTATTAAGTTTTTTTGGTTCAATTTTCAGCATTAAAAGTCCGGTACAAACAATTACCAGACCAACAGATTGAAGAAAATCTAAAGTTTCACCTAAAAAAGCAATTCCTAAAAAAGTTCCAAATAAAACTCTGGAAAGACTCAATACTCCATAAAGACTTACAGGCATTTTTTTAAGTGAACGGAATCCGCAAATCCAGGCTAAGAACATTACAAAAGATTTTAAGGCAATATAAAAGAAATATTTTGTTTCAAGTGAGCCGTCTCTTCTTAATTCTGGAATCTGCGGTAAAACCATCAAAAAAGAGAGCAGAGTATAAACAACCAGAACTTCCATTACAGAGTTTCTTTCCATCGCCTTTTTTTTGGCAATTTCGCGGCCGCCTTTTAACAATCCATACAATAAAACAAGTAAAATCCAGAGCATAAACAATATTCTAGTGATTTTCAGAAAAATTGTCATGCTGAATGCAGTGGCTGTCATGCTGAATGCAGTAGTTGTCATGCTGAACTTGTTTCAGCATCTATTCATAAAAGAGATCCCGAAACAAGTTCGGGATGACAGTTAGTTGTTAGTTGTTCGGGATGACAGTTAGTTGTTAGTTGTACAAGATGACAGTGGGGTGTTTGTGTTTAAACCAGAAACTAACTTTATGTTATTTTCATCTTCTTATTATATTTTTGATTGACATATTTTGAAAATATGTCATAATAGAAATATTACAAAGAAAATTATATTGGGGATAAATTTTATGGCATCTATAAACATGAAGCAAACAGATCCTTTTGCATGGCTTGAAGACTATCGTGGAAAGTTTTTTAATGGCGAATGGCCAACAATGAACGAACTTTTCGATATAACAGTTTCAAGATATCCTGAAAATAACTGTTTTACCGATTTTGATGGTCCTAATGGTTCAAGAAATACATTAAATTACATTCAGTCAAAGAAAAAAATTGTTCAATTAGCTTCATGGCTTGCTGTAAATGGCGTAAAACATGGAGATAGAGTAGCAGTATCTGGCAAAAACTCTCCAGAATGGGCCATTGTTTATATTGCTGCTTTTTATGCCGGTGCAATTATTTGTCCTATTGATTATGCACTTCATAACGAAGAAACAGAAAATCTTTTAAATACAGCAGAACCTAAGTTTTTCTTTGT
>CALAUH010000099.1 GCA_937892225.1 uncultured Treponema sp. | reverse complement strand
GATAATGTTGCTGAAATCATCTCTTATGTCGGTAATGAAGTTACTCTAAAGGGACTTGCAAACGGTTCTTGTAAACTTAATATCAGCCACGAAAAATCAGAATATTCTCGTGAAGTTTTAGTAATTGTAAATGGTCAATTGAATGATGCTGTAGATGCAAGTTGTTTCGTTACAACCAGCCAGAACTACATTAAAACAAAAGTTGGTGCTCCAGAAACTGCTTTGAAAATCAACTTAAAAGGTGGATACGATGGAGATGAAAAAAACTTTACATGGAGTGTAAAAAGCACTGCTGCCGATGGTAGTACTGATGATGTAATAAATCTAAACACTACACATGGAAGTGTAATTTATAGTCGTGCTGCCGTATCAACATATACTCCTGGCGAAGCCTTTATTACTCCAGTAAAAGAAGGTACTGCGGTTATTACAATAACACATCCTAAAATTGTTTATCCGACAGAAATTCTTGTCAAAGTATTGAATAAAGACGCAGTTCTTGAAGAACCACTTTATTTCTCTGGCCCAGGTCTTGTAAAAATCCTGAACGGAACAACAGCTAATTATTATGCTGAATTAAAAGGAGATAACAAAAATTCTTCTGATGATTCTTCAATTTCTTGGGAATGTGATACTGATCTATTAAAAATAGCTGCTAATGGAAATGAAGCTCAGATTTCTGCTCCATCTCTTGGAACTGGTTCAACAATGTCTTACATAACAGTAACCCATCCAAAAGCTGAAACTCCAAAAAAAGTTCTAGTTATGACAGCTGATGATGCAGAAACTTTGGATTCTATGAAAGCATTATATTCAGACAAACTTTATTACAACATTGAAGTTGGAGAAAAAGTTTCTTGTAACTTAAATACCGCAGGCTTTGACGTTGGATATGATTTCTCAAAAATGACATGGAAAGTAAAAGATTCAAGTATTATTTCAGTTGAAAAATCATCTATGAATCCATTAGTTTGTAACATTACCGGACTAAAAAGTGGCGTTACAACATTAACTGCATCAATTGATGGTGTAAGCTGTGACTTTACTATTACAGTTTATCCTAAAGGAACTGTGGCAATAAAAGATGAAGTCTATTTCTCAACTTCCCAAAATGTAATCACAATGGGTGGCAAAGGAGAATCTACAATAGCCTATATTACAGCTTTAAATCTTGATTCTAAAGAATACTCCAATATTTCCTGGACATCTGATAATGAAGATGTAGCTACTGTTATAGGAAATGGAACTTCAGCAACAATCTCTGCAATGGCAGAAGGTGAAGCTGTAATCAGCATTATGCACAAAGACAGCCAGAATGTTCTGAAAATATATGTTCGTGTCGGTTCAGAATATATTATTCCTGAGGCAGAACCTCTTATTTATATTTCCTCACCTGATGTAATGACTTTTCTAAAAGATGGCGGAGTTCAGACATTACAGGCAGTTCTTGTAAATGGTCCAGAAAATCCAAAAGGATTTGCTTTTGAAATTGATAACAATTCTGTAGCGACAATTACAGCTCAGACAGAAACTGGAATTGCTTATGTAAAACCTGTTGGTTCTGGACAAGCACAGATTACTATTACAAATACAGCCACAGAAATTACTAAAAAGGTATTAGTTGTTGTAGGAAACAGTGCTGAGGAACTTGCCGGCTTTGTCTATCTAACAACTCCAATGAATGTTGTTTCTATTGGTGAAGGAACAAATAAATCTGTTTCTGTAAGTATAAAAAATGCCAATGAACCAATATTAGATGGATATGCATGGACATCAAGTAATCCAGGTATTGTTGATGTCATTGATTCAGGTGCAACTGCAGTTTTCACTGGAAATGGAATTGGAACAGCTATGGTTACTGTTACAAATAAAGCATGTCAGTATCCATTAAATATTATTGTTCAAGTCGTTGATCCAATTGCAGCAAGTGCTAATCCTTACATTCAGCTTTCATCGTCAGTAATAACTGTACCTGTAAGTTCAAATTACACTTCAATTACAGCAGATCTTGTTGGTGGTACTCAGGATGATTTTTCAAGTTTTATTTGGAAAGTACAAGATTCTGATATTTGTGCAGTATACGGCCAGAATGAAGTTGGAAAAATTAAGGCCCTTAAAGCTGGACAAACTTACATTACAGTAAGTCATCCAAAAGCAGCATATTCAGCACAACTTTTAGTTGTATGTGATGAAGTTCCAACAAGCGATTGTTATATCAGTGTTCCATCTAGCATTATTTCTATTAAACCAAATGCTTCTGCACAAACAATTACAGCATCTCTTGTAAACGGAACTACAACAGACAAATATAATTTCAGCTGGTCTTTAGACGTATATGATGTCATTGATTTCCAATATTCTGCGAATGTATGTACAATTACACCTCTACAGACAGGAACTGTAACAATTACTATTCGTCATCCAAAAGCAGCATATGAACAGCAGGTAATTGTAAATGTTCAGGAATATTCTGAATTCTCATTTCCTCAGGAAAATGTTTCATTAACACAGGGAACTGTCGTATTTGAAACAATGGAAGTTCCTACAACTACCCTTTCTACTCATGTTGAATACTCTGTAGATAATTCTAAAATCTGTTCAATTACAGGAACTAAATCTGTAGCACAGATTACTGGTATAAGTGCAGGAACAACTACTGTTCGTGCAAAACTAATTGCTTCTAGTACAGGTACGGTACAGGCCACTTCCGAAATGCTTGTTTATGTAAAAGAAGCTCCAGTAAATGCAGTTTACATCTCTTCTAGTTCTACTATTTACACTGTAAACAAAGGTAAAAGTCAGACACTTTCCGCAACTCTTACAGGAAACGGAGTTACCGCTGCAGACCAGGCAAATATTAAATGGACTACAAGTGATACAGACATTATTCAGATAACTGGAATTAATACATCTGGAACAGTAACTGGTCAGTCAATTTATATCAAAGCCTTAAAACCAGGAGAAGCATTGATTACTTGTTCTCACAGTAAGGCCGCCAGTGCATTACAATTCTATGTAGTTGTACCAGGAACTGCAGAAAAAGTTATTACCTTAAACAAAACCTATATGACACTTACAAAAGGTTCTTCAGGTTCTCAATTAAAAGCAACAATTGAAAACATGGAATCTTCAAATGAATATGGTGAAATTATCTGGAATTGCGAAAAAAATAATGGCGTTGAAATCGCAAGAATTATGGGTAATGGCCAGACTGTAACGGTATATCCAATTGCTGCAGGAGAAACTACAGTAACTGCTTCTTTACCAGATTCAAAAACTGTAGCCAAGTGTACAATCATTGTTGAAGCAGGAAAGAGTTTTACTTTTGAAACTTCATCAAAAAAAGTACAGCCTTATCATTCAAAGAAAGTTCAATATACTGTAAGTCCAGTAGATGCCGTTCTAACATGGACTACATCTCAAGATGATGATTACTTCTCTTTCCAGGATTTAGGTTGTGATGATAATGGTGTTGGTTATGTTGAAATAAGTGGAATAAAAGAAGGTGCTGGAACTCTTGCCTGTGTAACAAATGGATCTGCAAAAGGAAGCATTACTGTAAAAGTTGCATGGGATTATGAATTTGAATTAACAGGAACTACAACCTTCTCAATAAAACCTACAGAAACAAAACAAGTTGGCTTCAAAGTAAATCCTGCTGATGCAGATATTAAGATAGCATCTACAGATTCTGGTTTATTTGATTATGAGATAGCAAATACAGGAACTGGAACTGGAACAATTACAATAAAACCAAAAAGTGAAAGTTCTGGAAATATAAGCATTAATGTATCTGCTACAAATCCAAATAAAGACAATGAAACTATTGGATCCAAAGCTATTACTGCAAAATTCCAATACAGTGAACTTACACCTACAATTGCTGCCACAGGTTCACAGTCAGGTAAGTATTCTTATTGGAATATTGGTGCAAAAACTTTAACTGTAGGTGACGGTGAATCAATTGCTTTGAAGTTTGATATTTCAGAAACAAAAGCAAACGGTAAGGTAACTAACGTTGTATTTAAGAATGCAAGTGGTGCTAATTCTGGAATAAGTGCAAAATTATCTTCTTCTGAAAATAACTATCAGATTTATACAATTGAACATCCAACAGATTCTATTGATTATGTTTACCGTATTACAAAAGCATATATACCTACTTATAACGGACAGCCTATTCTTGACTGGAAAACATCTCTTGCCTGGTGTCAGTGTTGTGACCATGGTAAATCTTGGGGAAATGAATACTGTTTGGACTACTTTGGCCTTGTAAGTAAAAATTATTCTGCATTAAGATTGGACTATACTAGTGGTACTTCTTATTACACTGCTGATTATGCAAATTGGTTAATTATGTGGAATGATGATGATAGTAACAATAAACAATATGGCAGTATGTATGGAAAACAATTAGATTCCAGTTTAGTAGGAACTATAATGACACCATCAGAATTTAGAAACATTGCATGGTTTTATTGTCCAGGAACACCAAGCCGAGATGCTACAGATGCTTATGTTACTTATCCTACTACCGTTGGTAATTGTGGACATGGAGCTACAATTTATGTTTCAGAAGGTGTAATGACAGAAAATGTTTCTGCCGTTTATGAAGCTTCTACAAATACTACTCTTCAAAGTGGTTCGGGTTTAGTCGGATATTTAGTAATTACAATTACTCACAATGGAAAAGTTCAGACTTCACAGGTACAGATTCCTGTCTATCTTGAAATAAGAAATTGTAGTAAAAATTACAAATAGTAACTGCGAAAAATGAAGGTTCCTGCCGATAATTAATATGTAATCAGATGAAACCTCCGTTTCACGAAAGCCCTGTTGTATGACACATCCAGTGAAGAAAATCTTCAGTCGTACAATGGGGCTTTATTTTTC